>JAGCJD010000088.1 GCA_017648425.1 Clostridia bacterium
GAGTCTCCGGTGGGTCACCATAAAAATAAGGCATACACCTTTTAGGTGTATGCCTTATTTTTATGCTAATCCATAACGAGCTCGTGCTCGTTGCCGCAGACAACGAGTTCGCTTGATTTTCGTGTTTGCTATTGCAAACTGCCGTTGTTAACGGCAAGAAAATCTTGCCAAGTCTCCGGTGGGTCACACCTTTTAGGTGTATGCCTTGTTTTTATGCTAATCCAAAACGAGACACAATAATTTTCGTTAAAAAAGCAAACAAAGCCGAGCTAATACAGCACGGCTTGTTGTGCTTTTTATTCAGTTATAGTCATATAGTCAATTTCAGAAACAACGCCGTCTTTTATTCCAAGCATCAAGAGCTTGCTTCCGTCAACATATTCAATTGATGCGTCCTTACTAGCGGTAGGCTCTCCGAGCTTTGCCTTAGCATCAGCAACGCTCATTCCTATATACACGCCCTCAGGCGTACTCAGCAGATCATCACGAAATGTTATCTGGTCTATTACATTTCCATTCGCCTTGCTTTCAAGTACATAAACCTCAAACGAGGAGTAGGAATACTTGACCTGCGATCCAAGTCCTCCGCAGTCACCTATTTCACGCTTGTCCTTATACTCTCCCAAGGCATTTATTATTTCGTCAGCGCTTGCACCAAGCTCTATCCTTACGCCGTTATATTCAACATAATATGAAACCGAGTCGTCGGCGGTATTGGCTTGCTTTTGTGTATCCTCTGCTTCTTCCTGTTTATTACATGATACTACCGTAAATATGCAAAGCATTGAAAGTAATGCGCATATTATTCTTTTTAATGTCATCATTTCCGTCACCCTATTCATTTCTTTCTTTATAATATTCCTCTACTCTTGCATTCCATGCCGAAGCAACCGCTTGACTATGCTCAATTTCATCAAACCCATGATTTTCTTTAAGCATTTTTCCAAAATAATCTGTCATTTTCTCAGCACCGTAAACATTGAGATGCACTCCCGCATCATAAGTGTCTGTGTTATAATCTATACCTATTTCTTCGACATCGTCTATGAAATTATAGTATGCAAGTCCGTTTTCTTTGGAATATTCCCTTACCTGCTCGTCCCATTCCTCATACCACCAATATGCCCATGAGTTAGTGGGGGACTTTATCAATATGAGCTCAGTTCCATTTTCCTGACACAGTAATCTCATTTTTTCCAGATAGTCCATTGCTGTTTGTGGCAAGGTATAATCACGCAAATTGCGTCCTTGCTCCTCTGCGCTCGTCATTGGAACGATACCCTTTTGCATAAGATACCCGCTGTGTGACACTTTTTTTGCGTTGAAGATATATTTAAAGTCGTCCCTTGTCAGTTGGGTTATTCGCGAATGAAAGCGCAACATCGGAAGCATATATTCTATCAAAGCCTCGTCCTCTGTCATTGAAGCCTTTATAGCCTCAATCTTTGACTGCGACCACTTCATTCCGTCAAGCGTCATTCTGTTGTATGCCTCGCTTTGTGGCTCGCCATATTTAAGAGCTAACACATTAAACACTACCGCTTTTGGCGTTTCATATCTAAATGTATCTTCGAGCATATAGTAAGATTGCCAAACGAGCTGTTGGGCATTTCCCCGCACATATGACGAAATACCGTGCTTCTCCCACAGATATGCGGGAATAAAGCTTTCATAGACCTCACAGTCCCCCACAAATATAACATCATGATCTCCTGCCTCGTCATAATATTCACGAGTCAACAGTCCTTCTGCATTATCCGTATATTTAGGAACGACAAGTCCGTTCAAAATTACAAGCAAGAGCGCTGTTATCAAAACGGCGCAAATACCCGTTATAATTCGTTTTTTCATTCAAATTGATCCTTGTCAGAATTGATTGTAGATAAACTGCGATGCGTCATATCCAACGCTGTATGCTCCGAACATGATTATGGAAATAAACAATGTCACACAAAGAGCTGCGGACAATACAGGTCTTTGATAAAGCTTTTCCCGAATATCGGATATTTTGCTGACAACAAAGACAACTGCTATCGCAATAAATATTATCAAAAAGTCAGACACTCCAAGTCCTAATTCAAGAGCTCCTCCGCTGAATATATCACCTATTCCCTTAAAGGTAAGCATGCTTGCCCACATTGAAAAGGTAAGCGGTACATTACGGTAGCAGTCGAGAGAACGGATAACGCTCATAAGCAGGAATGTCCTTACCGACATAAATACTCCGTAAGCTGAGGACGAAGTAAGTCTTGGAAATTTATCGTGGAATTTTTTATAAAGAGGTTCAAAGCTCTCCGAAACTATTATAACTAGGCAATTCAAAAGTCCCCAAACGATAAAGTTCCAGCCCGCGCCGTGCCATATACCCGTAGCAAGCCATGTGACCGTGCGTGCTGTGTACGCAACGACCTTACTTGCAACCAAGCGTCCACATTTAGGGGTAAGCGCCTTATTAAGACGCAGCATTGGTCTTGTTACCGATATGGGTACGAATATATAGTCCCTGAACCATGAGCCCATGGTAATATGCCATCTTCTCCAATATTCCTTTGTGCTCTTTGAGGAAAATGGTCGGTCAAAGTTTTCCGCAAGTCTGATACCCATTGCCTCGGCAATACCTATCGTTATATCTATTCCTCCCGTGAAATCAGCATATATCTGTATTGAATACAGTATCACGAGCAAAAGAACATATGCTCCCTTATAATTCTCAGGCGCGTCAAGCATGGTATTCATTGCCACAAGCACTCTGTCAGCGATCACAAGCTTTTTGAAAAAGCCCCAGAGTATTCGCTGAACGCCAAATGTAAAGTTCTTTAAATCAAACTTATGAGGCGCGACAAGCTGCTCGTGCAGTTCTCCAAACCTTGATATAGGTCCTTGAACGATCTGCGGGAAGAATGATACGAAAAGTGCAAGTTTTGCAATGTTTTTTTCAGGCTCGACCTTTGCCCTGTAAACATCTATCAAATATCCGCAGGTCTGAAAGGTATAAAAGGATATTCCCATTGGCAACAAAAGGCTTGGAACAGAAATTGCCTCTTTGCCAAACAAGGCGAGAATATTATTTGCGTTAGTCACGGCAAACGCAGTATATTTAAGGACGGCAAGAACGCCAAAATTAAGCACAAGCCCCCAAAGCAGTATATTAAACCGCTTTTTCTTTGACCTTGCCCTATACGCCTTGCGTTCCTCCTTGCCGAGAGTGTCTTTTACACTGCTGATATATTCGTCCTCTTTTTGCTTTACTCTATGTAAAAGCCGTGATATTATGTAGGCAGATACTGTGGTAAACAGTATAAATACAAAATACCAAGCGCCTGCAAATGCGTAAAACACATAGCTTCCTACAAGTAAGGTTATCCACTGCGCCCTTTTGGGAGTGAGGAAATATGCCGCAAGCATAACACAGAGGAATGCAATAAAGGTGTATGAGGTGAACAGCATTATTCCTCGTCAAGCCTTTCTATAAGCTTAAACAGCGCTGTGGCAGAGTTAAAGTTTTCAGGAACTATCTCCTCGGCCGGAACAACAATTCCAAACTCCGAATCTATCTCCGCTACGAGCGAAACTATATCAAGCGAATCAAGTATGCCGTCATCTATAAGTCCGTCCGCGCTTTCAAAATCAACATCGGGGTGAAGCTCTTTCAGCATCTTAATTACAGTTTCCATAAAATTTCTCCTATTTATTTGTTCTTTGTATAAGTGTGCGTCTGTCAATTTTCCCGTTATCTGTAAGTGGAATTGCCGTCATTTTTTCAATGTAGGACGGAAGCATATATCTCGGAAGCTGCTCCGATAAAAAGAGCGCTATATCCTTTTGCTCGCAATTTCCTACATAAAAAAGCGCAATTTCCTTTTTGTCCTTATTATAAAGGCATACTGCTCGGGAAACATCGCTATGCTTCATAGCGGAGCTTTCTATCTCTCCGAGTTCTATGCGATGTCCCATATGCTTTATCTGATTATCCTTACGGCTGACGAATACAAGCTCTCCGCAAGAATTGTATCTTCCTATATCTCCCGTACGGTATATAAGCTCTCTGTATGCCCTTACAAGGGGATTTTGCACAAACACCTCGTCAGTACGCTCGTGCGCGTTAAAATAGCCCATAGTAACGCAAGTGCCTCTGATACATATCTCTCCCTCGTCAGCACGCTCATTGGCGTCATTGAGGAGAATTATCTCTGTGTTATCGAACGGACGACCTATCGGTATAGGCTCGTCCTCATCAAGCTCTCTGTCCGCGCTCCAATAGCAGGACATTCCCGTAGCCTCGGTAGGACCGTAAAGATTAAAAAAGCGAGCATTTGGCAAGGCTTTTCTCCATAGGTCATACTGTTTGCGTGGAAACACCTCGCTTCCAAAAGCAACTGTGGTAAGATATTTTGGAGTATGCGCATCAAGCGCGCCGAGCGAGGATATTTGAACAAGAGCAGAAACCACCCAGCATACC
>JAGCJD010000089.1 GCA_017648425.1 Clostridia bacterium
ATTCAAGATTTTGTGACGAAGCCACCAGAATGATAGATTCCATAGGCGGAGAAGCAAAAAGCGAAACATTATCACAAAAATATCCGCAAAGATGGGAATTGAAATGAACACTCTCATGGATTCAAGTGACGCTCACATAGCGCAAATGATGATAGAGGGCGCTACAATGGGTATTACAGACAATATAAGACTCGTACGCGACTATGAAAATTCAAACTGCTCAGAGGAAGCTCTCGCTCTGGCAAGACAGGTAGTCAGCTATCAAGAAAAAACCGTGGAGAGCATGAAAAAATATCTTTAAGAGCAATACGCTACAAGCGCAGGAATTTAGTGAAATACACAATAAAGAGTATTACGCCAAATTCCTGCGCTTACTTTATTGTAATTTTTATCTATGAAAATTTATCGACTTTTATTGACAAAAAAGCCTATATATGATATAATTCTTGCAGTTACCATTGAGATTGTTCTATCTTTTTGTGTGACGATAAATTATACTTATCATTGTGGAGCTGTAACCTATGAAAAAATTTGATATTTCCAATATTATCATTTCCAAGATACACGATGTGTACTCATATTCCCTTCCCAAGGATGAGGAGGGCACTGCTGTTGCTACACATTCCGTGCTCATAATCAAGCGTTCAGGTTCAAGTGAATACAAGGTGGGAGATAAAAAATACACAGCTGACGCAAACACCGTGCTCTTTATTCCCGCAGGAACTGAGTACTCCATGTATGTATATAAATCGGGTGAATGTATCATAGCAGAGTTTGACTGCTCGTCAAGTAATGAAATGCAGGCGTGTGACTTTTTGACTGCTAACGACAAGGATATCACCGCGACTGTAAAAACTCTTTTGCATTATTGGAAGCTCAAAGGTCCCGCTTATCACTCAAAATGTCTGTCCGAGCTTTACACATTTATAACACAGCTCTCCACCGTATATTCATATACATATTCGCTGGCGGGAAAATACAGAATGATACACAAATCCGTAAAGTATATTGAAGCAAATTACCGCCGTATAGATCTTTATACTCCCGATCTTGCAAAAATGTCGGGAATGGGTGAAACATACTACCGCAGTATCTTCCTTTCGGTATTTAATGTTGCACCTGCAAAGTATATTCAAAACTATCGAATTGAAAAAGCAAAGGAGCTTCTGGTAAATTCCTCGGGCTCGGTTGACGACATTGCAATAGCCGTTGGCTTTGCAAACTCCTCGTATTTCTGCAAGGTGTTTAAGGCTACCGTTGGTCTTACGCCAACAGAATTCGCGGCAAAGAGCCGTATGCTTGGATAAAAAAGAGAGCAGTTCAAAATGAACTGCTCTCTTTTTTATTTTACTTTGCTGCTTTAAGTCTTGCCTCAAGCGCTGCAAGCTCGTCATACATAGTTGCGGGAACTCTGCTACCAACCTGAGCGTAGAATTCCTTAATGTTTTCAACATCTGCAAGCCAAGAGTCAACATCTACCGTAAGGAGCTCCTTGATAGTATCAAGAGTTACATCCTCAAGTCCCTCTATGTTGATATCCTCAGCATTGGGAACATATCCGATAGGAGTAATAGAAGCATCTACCTTGCCCTCGCAACGATCGAGTATCCAAAGAAGAACTCTCATGTTGTCGCCAAATCCTGGCCAGATAAAGTTGCCGTTATCATCAGTACGGAACCAGTTTACATGGAATATCTTGGGAGCATTGGGAATTGTAGTGCCCATTTTGAGCCAATGCGCCCAATAGTCACCCATATCATATCCAACGAAGGGACGCATAGCCATAGGATCGCGACGAACTACGCCAACTGCTCCTGCTGCTGCCGCAGTCGTTTCGGAAGCCATGATAGAACCAACGAAAGCGCCGTTCTGCCAGCTTGTTGACTGATATACGAGCGGAGCGGTCTTTGCGCGGCGTCCGCCAAATACGATAGCGGAGATCGGAACGCCTGCGGGGCTGTTGAACTCTGCTGACAAGCAAGGACAGTTGGTAGCCATTGCTGTGAAACGGCTGTTGGGGTGTGCGCCGCAAGTAGACTTGTCAGCCTTGTTGTACTTGGTGTAATCCCAAACGTTACCCTTCCAGTCGATAGCGTTTGCGGGAGGATTCTTGTCAAGACCTTCCCACCAAACGGTGTTGTTGTCAAGGTTGTGAACAACGTTGGTGAAGATGGTATCCTTCATAGTGGTGTAAAGAGCATTGGGGTTAGAGTTGAGGTTAGTTCCGGGAGCAACACCGAAGAAACCGTTCTCGGG
>JAGCJD010000090.1 GCA_017648425.1 Clostridia bacterium
AACGATTATATCCGTATCCTCGTATATTATATCAAGAGGGATATCCTGCGGCTCTGCGTTTGATGTTTCAGGCTCGGGCAGTTCGACCTCAACACTATCGCCTTGTCTTATCTTATAATTCTTAGCGACCGTCTGACCTCCAACAAAAACAGCTCCGCTCTCAATAAGTCTTGCGACTGCGGAACGAGTAAGCTCTGTTTTTTCCGAAACAAATACATCTATCCTTTTACCTATATCAAAAGACTCGGAGGCAAAAGTAACAGACATATCCGAAAGTTCCGTATATTCCGTCATTTTATCACCTCCGAGCTCATATATTATTTATCAACATCTAAATCATTATTCGCAGGCTGTTCGTCAGTCTGCGCTTTTTTTAGTTTTTCCGTCTTTGCCTCGTCAATCAATGATATGACAAGCCATATTGCAAGCATTCCTCCGCCAACGCACACAAGGGAGTCGGCAAAATTGAACACCCATACCCAATATTGAGGAAAAGCGCAAAAATCCAAGAAATCTATTACATATCCAAGAAATAACCTGTCTATCATATTTCCTATACCGCCTGCGGTAACCATTGAAAGAGCCATACAAGCAAAGCGGCTTTCGGGACGGAATTTCCAAAGATATACAAGAAGCGCCACTATGGCAAGCGTTGACAATATCATAAACACCCACCTGTGCTCCGAAAGCATTCCGAATGCCGCGCCTCTGTTTTCTACATAAGTAAATCTGAAAATGCCTTTTATCACATCGACCGACTCACCATCGGTAAGCAGTCTGACGGCAAAAAGCTTTGTCACCTGATCGACAACGACCAAGGCAACGATAACTAAAATCCACAGTAACAAAATTTTCTCCAATCGTACAGACAAAAGCCTGATATTATATATATTTTTTTGCTATAAGTCTATATCTGCCCTTTTTCGTTTTGTCACAGACAGACATAACCTCATACTTTCCATAACCTCTTACGGAAATTACCGATGGCGCTGTTACATCTCTGTCGGGACGCTCCTCGGGCTCGTAGTTGACCTCAACAAGCCCCGCCTCAACCGTTACTCTCGCCTTTTCTCTGGGCAAAGAACAAAGAGCTGCCACAATGCAGTCGATCCTCGGTGAAGCCACGGTATCAAGAATCTGGGCAAATTTACGCTCGGGTACGCATATGGTATCAATAAGCGCTACTTTTACCTTAACCTTATCGTTTGCGACCTTTAAAAGATTTTCTTTCAAAAAATCGCATATCAATTCATCGCCTATAACAACAGCGCTTCCGTCATCATAGACTAAAATATCGCCAATTACCGCTCTTTCAACGCCAAGTCCAAGTACAGAACCCATGTAATCTCTGTGTGTCAGCGCTCTGTATCCGCTCGGCTCTACCACAACGCAAGCAATATTTTCCGAGTAGCCGTATTCTTTAAGCTGTGCGACGCTCTCAACACCCTCCATATAATCGGGCAAAATATACGCCTTTTGTCGCTCGGCATTCTCATACCCGCCAAAGCAAAAGTATCTCGCTCCGTGAGCTTTAAGATGTCGCTCTGCCCCAACTCTTTCTCTTGGCGATAAAAACGCGCTTACAGCGACCTCTCCCTTGTCAGACAATTCGCAAAGGTCGTCAAGACGCGCAAAAAGCGAATTCATCTCATCTGTCAGCTTCATACCTGAGGCAGAATTATTAGGACAATTGTAATAAGAAGGTACGACACCAAAAATGAAATGTCGATAGGCATTCCCGAAAACCAATTCATTTTATCAAACAGCATTCTTACGGGATAAATGAATGGCTCGGTAACGGCATACAAAAAGTCCATTAATTTGTTTGAATTCATTGGAAACCAAGACAGTATCGCTCTTGCAAGCATTGCAAACTGAACTGCCGTCAAAAAAACTATTACAAAATTTTTTATTATTATCACAAATAACGACACAGCGTTTACCTCCGATAAACAAAATATTCCGACTATATCTTGCGTTTACAAAAAACGAGCGTAAAAAGCCGCCCGATAATCACACGACACTATCGGAATTCATATTCTGCGTGACCGCGCTTTTACGCGGTCACGCTATTTTATTAAAGTTTATCAGTTTCCGCTGACCATAGCCTCAATGCTGCTGACATCAACATTCTTGGGAGCAACAACGATAGTTGTTCTTCCAACCTTAGTCATAAGTCCGCCAACTGCATGAGTAGCTCCTGCAAGGTAGTCAAGAAGGCGTACAGCCTGATCCTGTGCAAGACCTTCGATATTGAGCAGAACAGTGTTTCCGTTCATAAGGTAATCTGCTATCTCAGCAGCGTCCTTGTTGCTCTTGGGGTTTACTATTTTCAATGATACCGTTGCGCCAAATGCAGCAGGCTCAACGGGAGTAGGCGCAGGAGCAGCGGCAGTAAATCCCTCTTCCTCAGCTACTTCGTTTTCCGCTTCGTCAAAGCCGTTGTCGCCGTAATATTCGTTATCGCCGACAAAATCTCCGTATTCATCATTTTTTCTCTTGAAATTGATAAAGCTTCCCATTTTTTCTGTCCTCCAAAATTTATTTATATTATTTTATTTTACAAAAAGTTTTCTACCTATACGAACTGTATCGGCACCGCAAGCGATCGCTTCTTCAAAGCTGTCGCTCATTCCCATAGAAATTATGGGGCTACTTATATTATGCAATTTTTTCGTCCAAATGTCAAGCACTTGAGCGTAAGTTTGTCCAAAAAAATTCAAATAATCTGATTTTTCGACACATTTGGGCGCCATAGTCATAAATCCGCGCAATTTTATGTTTTCGAGCTTTGAAATTTCAACGCATAATTTTTCTGCGTCACACGGCATAACTCCGCTTTTATTCAGTTCCTCGCCACTATTTATCTCAACAAGAACATCAATAACTCGTCCTACCTTTTTCGCCTGCTTATCTATTTCACAAGCAAGTTTGAGCGTATCCACCGAGTGTATCAT
>JAGCJD010000091.1 GCA_017648425.1 Clostridia bacterium
AGTTCTTTCACCGTTACCGAAAAGTGTTCCCTCAACTCTGTCTGCACCCGCAAGGAGTCCCATTTCGGTATCTGCAACTGCACAGCCTCTGTCATTGTGGGGGTGAAGCGAGATTATAACATTCTCTCTGTATTTGAGATTATCGTTCATGTATTCTACCTGATTTGCGTAAACATGAGGCATTGACACCTGAACTGTTACAGGAAGGTTTATTATGACCTTATTTTCGGGGGTAGGCTGCCATACATCAAGCACTGCGTTGCATATTTCAAGTGCAAACTCGGGCTCAGTTCCCGTAAAGGATTCGGGAGAATACTCATATCTGTAATTTACTCCCATTTCCTCAGCGTACTTTTTAAAGAGCTTTGCTCCCGATACAGCTATATCTATTATTTCCTGCTTGGACTTTTTGAAGACCTGCTCTCTTTGAGCCACAGAGGTTGAGTTGTAAAGGTGAACGATGGCGTTCTTTACTCCCTTAAGGCTTTCAAATGTCTTTTTTATGATATGCTCTCTGGACTGAGTAAGCACCTGAACGGTCACATCATCGGGAATAAGATCCTCCTCGATAAGCGTGCGGAGAAATTTATATTCCGTTTCGGACGCCGCGGGAAATCCTATCTCTATCTCCTTAAAGCCTATCTTTACCAAAAGCTTGAAGAACTCAAGCTTTTCCTCAAGGCTCATGGGGATTATGAGTGATTGGTTTCCATCTCTGAGGTCAACGGAGCACCATACGGGCGGCTCTGAAATGTAGTTTTTTGTCGCCCACTTCATTTTTGAATCGGGGGCGGGAAAATACTGTCTTGTATATTTGTTGTAATTATTCATGCTTTACTTAAAGATCCCTTCTTTTACTGTTTCATTATAGCGCCCTTATCAGCTCCGCTTACAAGCTTTGCGTATCTTGCAAGCCAACCCGACTTGACATTGGGCTCGGGGCATACATGCTTTGCGCGCCTTTCTTCAAGAACCTCGTCACTGACAAGCACATTTATTGAAGCCTCGGGAATATTTATCTCAATGGTATCCCCTTCCTCAATAAGAGCTATGTTTCCGCCCTCGGCAGCCTCGGGAGAAACATGTCCTATGGATGCGCCTCTGCTCGCGCCTGAAAAGCGTCCGTCCGTGATAAGCGCTACCGTTTTATCAAGCTTCATTCCCGCAAGCGCACTCGTGGGATTGAGCATTTCTCTCATTCCGGGACCGCCCTTAGGTCCTTCGTATCTTATAACGACAACATCGCCGTCAACTATCTTACCCGAATAAATAGCGGCGATTGCCTGCTCCTCGGAATTGAATACTCTTGCTCTACCGCTATGCTTGAGCATTTCGGGAGCAACAGCACTTCTCTTTACGACACAGCCGTTCTGCGCAATATTTCCCCAAAGTATCTGTATTCCGCCCGTTGTACTGTACGGATCTTCAATTGGTCTTATAGCACCTGTGTTTTTAATATAAGCACCTTTTACATTTTCTCCGACAGTATGTCCGGTAACAGTTAAGGCATCTACATCAAGAAGCCCCTTTTTGATAAGCTCTGCTTGTACGGCGGGAATGCC
>JAGCJD010000092.1 GCA_017648425.1 Clostridia bacterium
ATCTCGGGAATTACCATAGGAACATCAGGTGTCCAACGGTTTGCGGAGTTATTTGACACAACAGGGATTTCTGCCTTTGCGTAAGCCTCCTCCAATGCCTTTATCTCGTCCTTTTTCATATCAACGGCGCAGAATACAAAGCTTACAAGCTTAGCCATCTGCTCAATGTTCGCCGCATCATAAACCATCATAGTTCTATACTTTTCGGGCATGGGCGTTTTCATCTTCCAACGCGAACCAACAGCCTCCTCATAGGTCTTTCCCGCAGAACGCGCAGATGCTGCAAGCGCAACGACCTCAAAATAGGGGTGATCATCCAACAAGGTAAGAAAACGCTGACCTACCATTCCGGTAGCACCAACAACGCCAACTCTCATCTTTTCCATAATTAAAAAACTCCTTTCAATAAATTATTATACAATATATAATACCACACAAATGAAAAAAAATCAACTCAATTTAACAGTATAAAATGTAGAAATCTTATCAATTATGCGCTCATTTTTTATGAATGAGATATAAAATCAGCTTATTGTTAACTTATATACATCGTTTCGGGACATTCCAAGTAGCTTTGCAGTCGCCTTTACAGCATCATTTTTGGTCATTCCGCTATTTTCATAATATTCAACTGCTTCAAGCGGTGACATGGTAGTCCCTTGCTGTTCAACGGCAGTTCCGCCCTCAACGACTATTACATATTCTCCTCTTGGCTCATGCTCAGAATAATATCCAATTGCCTCGCCTATCGTACATCTTTGCACTTGCTCGTTGAGCTTGGTAAGCTCACGGCAAAGAGCAACTCGTCTATCCTCGCCAAGCTCACGGCAAAGGTCGTCAAGCGTATTTTTCAACTTATGAGGCGCTTCATGCAAAACAAAGGTTCTTTGCTCCTTTGCAAGAGCTGAAAGTCTTTCTCGCCTTTCCTTACCCTTTACAGGCAAAAATCCTTCAAAAACGAATTTGCTTGTAGGAAGTCCCGAAAGCGTAAGCGCTGTTACAAACGCGCAAGCCCCGGGAACTGATGTCACGGGAATGCTTTTTTGAGCGCATAAAGCCACAAGGTCCTCACCTGGATCTGATATTGCAGGTGTACCCGCATCGGTCACAATTGCGCACGATTCGCCCAAAATTAATCTCTCAGTTATTTTCTCACCCGCCTCACGCTTGTTATGCTCATGATATGAAACCAGCGTTTTTGATATTCCAAGGCTTGTAAGCAGCCTTAAAGTATTTCGTGTATCCTCCGCCGCAATAAAATCCACCTCGGAGAGCGTTTTTATAGCTCTTTCGCTTATGTCGGATAAATTACCTATGGGTGTTGCCACGACATAAAGCATTCCACCCACTATCTTGTTTTTTTCTTCTTTCACAAAAGCACCTCTTTACTGTTTGTCATTTTAATCTGCCTTTCGAATATACTGTAATAAATCAATAATTCGGGAGATAAAAAATGGCTATAAAAATTTATATCGATCAAGGTCATAATCCCAGAGGCTTCAATACCGGAGCGGAGGGCAACGGCTTTTACGAGCAGGATATAACC
>JAGCJD010000093.1 GCA_017648425.1 Clostridia bacterium
CTTACAAATATCGGCGCAACCACCGAGCTTTTAAAGGCGGGCGCTGTTATCAAGCCTTCATTCTGCGGTCCTTGCTTTGGAGCGGGTGATGTACCTGCCAACAATGGACTTTCCCTGCGTCATACAACGCGTAACTTCCCCAACCGCGAGGGCTCAAAGCCAGGCGAGGGACAGCTTTCGGGCGTTGCTCTCATGGACGCAAGGAGCATTGCCGCAACAGCGGCAAACGGCGGTTATATCACTGCCGCTACGGACATAGATTACGATTACACGCCTCATGAATATAAGTATGACAGAAGCGTTTACGAAAAGAGAGTTTATTACGGATACGGCAAGGCGGATAAAAACGCAGAGCTTGTTTTTGGTCCTAATATCACCGATTGGCCTACTCAGTATGAGCTTTCTGACAATCTTCTCGTAAAGCTTGCGGCTGTTATACGCGATCCCGTTACAACGACAGACGAGCTTATCCCCTCGGGCGAGACCTCGTCCTACCGTTCAAATCCCTTGCGTCTTGCTGAATTCGCACTTTCCCGCCGTGTTCCCGAATATGTTGGAAATTCAAAGGCGGTAGCTTCAATAGAGGCTGAAAGAAGAATGGGACAAGCTCCCGAGGAACTTATGAATGTCCTTTCCGCAGTAGGAAATGCAGGCGAGCTTATCAAGAACACTCAATTCGGCTCGTGCGTATTTGCCAACAAACCAGGTGACGGTTCTGCTCGTGAGCAGGCAGCTTCCTGTCAGAAGGTACTCGGCGGATTTGCAAATATCTGCTATGAATTTGCTACAAAGCGTTACCGCTCCAACTGCATAAACTGGGGAATACTTCCCTTTACTCTTGCTGAGGGTGCTGAGTTCCCCTATGAGTGTGGCGATTATGTATTCGTTGAGGGAATACGCAAAGCTATTATTGACAACAAAGAGGAATTTGCCGCAAAGGTCATTCGCGCGGACGGCTCTGTCAATGACATAACGCTTTATGTCAAGGGACTTACAGAGGACGAAAAGGAGATAATCCTTGACGGTTGTCTTATGAACTACTATAAATCACACAGCGGAAACTAATTTACAAATAACTTTTCAAACTGTTCGGAGGTATTGAACTATGAAAAAAATTCAAATGAAAACACCGCTTGTCGAAATGGACGGCGATGAAATGACAAGAATTCTGTGGCAGATGATAAAGGACGAGCTTCTTCTCCCCTTTGTTGATCTGAAAACAGAATATTATGATCTTGGTCTTCCCGAAAGAGAGCGTACCAAGGACCAGGTTACCATTGACAGCGCAAACGCTAACAAAAAGTACGGCGTTGCTGTAAAATGCGCTACTATCACACCTAACAAGCAGAGAGTTGAGGAATACAACCTTACCGAAATGTGGAAGAGCCCCAACGGAACTATACGCGCTATTCTTGACGGAACTGTTTTCCGCGCTCCTATCCTCATTGACTCCATAAAGCCTGCTGTTCGCAACTGGAAAAAGCCCATTACCATTGCGCGTCACGCTTACGGCGATGTTTATAAGTCAACAGAGTACCGTGTTCCTTACCCCGGAAAGGCTGAACTTTTGTTCACTGCGGAAAACGGCGAGCAATTCAGAGAAACTATATATGACTTTGAATGTGGCGGAGTTCTTCAAGGACAGTACAACAAGGACAGCTCGATCGAATCTTTTGCTCGTTCATGCTTCCAATACGCCATAGACACAAAGCAGGACCTTTGGTTTGCTACCAAGGACACTATTTCCAAAAAATACGATCAAACATTCAAGCTAACATTCCAGGACATTTTTGATAAGGAATACAAAGAAAAGTTTGACGAAATGGGCATCGAATACTTCTACACTCTTATTGACGATGCGGTAGCGCGCGTTATAAGAAGTGAGGGCGGATATATTTGGGCTTGTAAGAACTATGACGGAGATGTTATGTCTGACATGGTATCCACCGCGTTCGGTTCTCTTGCTATGATGACATCTGTGCTTGTTTCTCCCGATGGCAACTACGAATACGAGGCTGCTCACGGAACTGTCACAAGACACTATTACCGTTATCTCAAAGGAGAGGATACTTCTACCAATCCCATGGCTACGATATATGCGTGGTCGGGCGCACTTCGCAAGAGAGGCGAACTTGATGAGCTTCCTGAGCTTCAAGCTTTCGCAGACAAACTTGAGGAGGCTTGCATAGATACACTCAATGACGGAATTATGACTAAGGACCTTGTAGGTCTTGTCAGCGAGGGATACACTGCTACCGCAGTAAATTCCATAGGATTTATCAAGGCTATTAGAGAAAGACTTGAAAAAAAACTCGCATAACATATTAAAAAAGCAAGGTGAAAAATTCACCTTGCTTTTTTAATATCCCGCCTTTATTTGAGTACGCAATCTTGATATTATCTTTTTTTCAAGTCTTGATATGTATGACTGAGATATTCCAAGTCTATCGGCTACCTCCTTTTGTGTCATCTCCTTTTTACCGTTCATTCCATAACGAAGCTCTATTATTTCGCGTTCCCTGCCTTCAAGCTCCGCAACAGCGCGTCTTACTGCCATTTTTTCCTCTATCTGCTCTATCTCAAAGGATACGCCGTTTTCCTCGCTTCCCAAAATATCAGACAAAAGAAGCTCATTGCCGTCCCAATCAATATTCAAGGGCTCGTCAATCGACACCTCCGCCTTAGTTCCCGAATGCTTACGGATATACATAAGTATTTCGTTCTCTATACATCTTGAAGCATAGGTTGCAAGCTTTATATTTTTATCAAGTTGGAATGTGTTTATAGCCTTGATAAGCCCTATCGTTCCGATAGAAACAAGATCTTCAAGCCCTGCGCCCGTATTTTCAAATCTTTTGGCTATATAAACAACAAGCCTTAAATTATGCTCTATGAGCATCTGTCTTGCATACTCCTCCTCTCCGAGCCTCGATATGATCTCGCTTTCCTCCTCTCTGGAAAGCGGTGGAGGAAGAATATCCGTTCCGCCTATGTAATATACGCCCGACCTTTTGCGTTGTCGTTTCTCGGCTGAGCGTTTTAAGCTCTCACTCCATTTTTTTGAAAGCTCAACGAGCTTTTCTCCGATTTTTCCAATACCTTTTGCTAAAAACCACATCATTTTCATATTTCCCCCTATATCATAAGCTCTGTCGGCAAGAGCGCCTGACAGCCATCTGCGCTATTTCCAAGCTCGCATACAGCAAGCAATGCGTTTACTTCTCTTTCGCTTTTTTTGTCGCTGATAATTATCTTATCTGCCTTTACCGCCAGCATAAGTCCCTCGCCCGTTGCCGTTCTTGTAGGAATAAGCCGTATTCGTGTCATCATAGCCTCGGGAATTTCGGAAATTCCAATGCTTTTTTCCTTTGCCGCCTTAATTACGGTCTTTGGAAGTATATC
>JAGCJD010000094.1 GCA_017648425.1 Clostridia bacterium
CACCTACATTGATTTTAATATATAATTGTAAAAAACATCATATATTTTGCATTGCACTTTATATAACTTTTCAGCACACATAAACCTTTCAAAACCCACGATAAATCACATTTTAGTCTGTTTTAAATAAAAATAAAACGCAGAGATAAGCGATTATTTCATCTCTGCGTTTTTAATGTTAAAATGAAAAATTCAAGTCTTTAAGCGATGGGTGCTTTTTGTCCTTTTCGCTGAGTTTTATCTCAGTCCCCTCGTCTATCTGCCAATCAATACCAAGTTCGGGATCATCGTATGCAAGTCCTCCCTCATCGGTCGGATCATAAAGTCTCGTGCACTTGTAAACAAAACACGCCGTGTCAGACAAAACCACAAATCCGTGAGCAAATCCCTCGGGAACATAAAACTGCTTTTTGTTTTCAGCAGAAAGGCGAACACCATACCATTTTCCATAGGTCTCACTGTCACCCCTGAGGTCAACAGCAACATCATACACCTCGCCCTCTATTACTCTGACCAGCTTGCCCTGAGGATTTTTCTTTTGGAAGTGAAGACCTCTGAGCACTCCCTTTGAAGAGCGCGACTCGTTGTCCTGAACAAAATCAACATTGATGCCAGCCTCTGCAAACTCCTCTTTCTGGTATGTTTCCATAAAATACCCACGGCTGTCACCAAAAACAGTAGGAGTGATAACGAACAAATCCTTTATAAATGTTTCTTCAAAAGTAAACTTTCCCATTTTAATCTCCATTTTCCTGAGCTTTGAGTTCAGCAACATATCTCTTAACAGCGTCCTTCCAATCAGGCAATCTTGAAAATCCGTTCTCATCAAGAGCGCTCTTGTCAAGACGGGAGTTTTCAGGCCTTTTTATTTTCGAAGGAAACGCATCGGACGATACAGGTATAACATTCATGTTCAATCCCGCCACACGAAAGGTCTCGCTCGCAAGGTCATGCCATGAGCAAAATCCCTCATTTGTAGCGTGATAAGTTCCGTATTTCTCGCTTTCAACCATGGAAACGAGTAATGGAGCCAAATCCTTGGTATATGTAGGAGAGCCTATCTGATCGCAAACCACGGATACAGTATCTCTCTGCTCGGCAAGCTTGAGCATAGTGCGTATAAAATTCTTACCGTTTATTCCGAACACCCAGGAAATTCTGACGATAAAGTAGTTTTCAAGTATTTCCCTGACAAACGCCTCGCCCTCGTATTTGGTCTTTCCGTAAACGCTCAAAGGCGCTATTTTGTCATTTATATCGAACGGGGTGTCACCCTCGCCGTCAAACACATAATCAGTGCTTATATAAAGCATCTTGGCATTCACTCTTTTACAAGCAACCGCAAGATTTTTAGTACCCTCAGCATTTACCTTACGGCACACATCAGGCTCATCCTCCGCTTTTTCAGTAGCAGTGTAAGCGGCGCAATGAATAAGCGCATCGGGACGAACGCTCTCAAAAAAGGCGTCAACGGCTGCGGCGTCTGTAATATCAAGCTCCGCAACGTCTATTCCGACAGCCTCGTGACCTCTGTCGTTCAGCTCAAGAACAACATCATATCCAAGCTGTCCACGCACTCCCGTGACAACTATTTTCATTTTGTTCCTCCAAGTCTGCCGCCACCGTTGTAAAGACGCTCGTAATCGTTCTTGTAGTCACCGTTCAGAATGTTTTCCCACCATTCTCTATTTTCAAGATACCATTCAACAGTGGACTTTATTCCCTCCTCAAAGCGAGTTTCGGGAAGCCAACCAAGCTCATTGTGGATCTTGGTAGGATCAATAGCATATCTGCGGTCGTGTCCGGGACGGTCTGCAACATAGGTGATAAGGCTCTCGGGCTTTCCGAGAACTGCAAGAACAGTCTTTACAACATCGAGGTTAGTTCTCTCGTTGTGTCCGCCAACATTATATATTTCACCTACTCTGCCCTTTCTCATAACGAGGTCGATAGCCGAGCAGTGATCCTTTACAAACAGCCAATCTCTTACATTTTCGCCCGTACCGTAAACAGGAAGCGGCTCGTCCGCCAACGCACGGGTTATCATCAGAGGAATAAGCTTTTCGGGGAAATGATAAGGTCCGTAGTTGTTCGAGCAGCGAGTAATGCTTACAGGCAAGCCAAAGGTACGGTGATAAGCAAGCACCAAAAGATCCGCAGAAGCCTTTGATGCACTGTACGGGCTCGAAGTGTGTATAGGAGTTTCCTCGGTAAAGAAGAGATCGGGGCGATCAAGAGGAAGATCACCATAAACCTCATCAGTGGATACCTGATGGTAGCGTCCCACACCAAACTCACGGCATGCATCCATAAGAACCTGAGTACCCAGAATGTTGCTCTTCAAGAACAGCTCGGGGTTTTCAAGGCTTCTGTCAACATGGCTTTCAGCCGCAAAGTTTACTACTATATCAAATTTTTCTTCAGCAAACAAAGCTCTCACAAGCTCTCTGTCAGCAATATCGCCCTTTACAAAACGGAACATCGGATCATCAAGCAAAGAGCCGAGTGTCGAAAGATTGCCGGCATAAGTCAACGCGTCAAGACAAACAACGCGATCCTCAGGATGCTTCTCTCTCTGAAAATATACAAAGTTTCCGCCGATAAAACCGGCGCCTCCGGTTACAAGAATGTTCATAACAATATCCTTTTTCTAGATTTTTTATAGTATATGTTTTTTATTGTCAAATTATTGATCAATAGTGGTATTTTCCCTCAGCAACACGGCGAAGATGTCTGCCGTAGGATGATGTCTCATACTTCTCCGCAGAAGCAAGAAGCTCATCGCGGCTTATCCAGCCGTTCTTATAAGCGATCTCCTCAGGCGCGGATATTTCAACACCCTGACGCTTTTGTACCATGCGCACGAAATTGCACGCATCCCACAAGCTCTCAACCGTTCCCGTATCCATCCAAGCAAATCCTCGTCCGAGTATCTGCACATCAAGAAGATCCTGATCAAGATACAACTGATTAAGAGATGTTATTTCAAGCTCTCCTCTTGCGGAAGGCTTTACCTGCTTTGCAAGTCTTACAACATCTTTGCTGTAAAAATACAAGCCCGTCACACAGTAGTGGGACTTGGGATTTTGAGGCTTTTCTTCAAGAGAAAGAACCTTTCCCTCCTCGTCAAACTCAACGATACCAAATCTTTCGGGATCATTTACATAATATCCAAAAATAGTAGTTCTTCCGTTGATTGCGTTAGTAACTGCTGCGCGAAGTCTGCGTGAAAATCCGCTTCCGTAGAATATGTTATCACCGAGAACAAGAGCGCAAGGCTCGTCCCCTATAAAGTCTTCGCCGAGAATAAACGCCTGAGCAAGTCCATCGGGAGAGGGCTGCTCAACATAAGAAAGTGAAATTCCAAACGAAGAGCCATCGCCAAGCAAGCGCTTGAAGTTAGGCAGATCGTTAGGTGTAGATATAAGCAATATATCGCGAATGCCCGCAAGCATAAGCGTTGAAAGCGAATAATATATCATTGGTTTATCGTAAATAGGAAGAAGCTGCTTAGATGTAATCTGTGTCAACGGATAAAGTCGTGTTCCGGCTCCACCGGCAAGAATAATACCTTTCATTGAATAATCTCCTTAAAAGTAATAGTGCACATTTCAACACTTATACATTATAACTCATTCGACACAAATTGTCAATAGTTTTATAACAAATTTGTACTTTTTTCGCAAACAATTTTCATTTTTTTGTTTTTCACAATCCGGCATATCAAAAATCGCATTTTTGTTCTAATTGTTAACTTTTTTGTCAATATTATTACGGTTTGGTGTTGACTTCAAGAAATATATATGATATAATTATTAGGATAATGGTTTGTTGTGGCTTTTAAAAAGCAAGCAAAGGAAACATTAACTCAAATTAAGAATTGCTCTGTCATTATACCCCTTTATAGGGGCAAACAATACATAGAAGAATGCTTAAAAAGTCTTTCTGTGCAAACCTATTCGAACCTTGAGGTCATCCTTATGGACGATGGCTCGCCGGACGACACCGTGATGTCAGACTATTTAGAGCAACTTATTAAGCAGACCGAAGCGGGCGATTGCGATATTGTTCTGTGCGGATATGTGCGCAGGACGAACGAG
>JAGCJD010000095.1 GCA_017648425.1 Clostridia bacterium
CATATGCCACCTGTTGCTCGGTAAGAGGATCGTTGTATCTAGCCATATCTTTAAGATATTTCACGGCATCGACAGCCATATTAACATTATCCTGAACCTCTCCGCTTATAACGACCGCATCGGACTCCTCCCCCGCTCTGTTGTGCACACTGACATCAAAGCTCTTTTCGAGCATTCTCATGTTTATGTCAAAGCTTCCGAAAAGCCTTGATGTTATCTCAGCCCCATCTATACGAACTACCCTTGTATATCTCTCCATTCATTTACCCCGTTATGTTCAATTCTATTTGCTTTTCAATTGCTATATTTTCAATGCTTTTTATGTTAGCCGTGAGTATGTATGTGTCACCCAAAACCGTTCCGCTGAGCGTCTTTTTTACGAGTTCCGCGTCACATGCCCCAGAATAAAACATTTGCCACAGCTCATGCTGAGCCTCAGACTGCGCCTCCGCCTCGCTCCTTGTTGCCGTCTGCACAGTATATTCAACATAGCTTACCGTGCGTATTCCTATCGGAATTTTTCCAAGTCCCAAGATGTCAAAATATTCTACCCCCTCTATTGTATCACAACTTGTATATGAATTTCCACTGTTTACAAAAAAATTTACTTCTTTTTTAAAGAAAATAAGCGATTTTTTTATTTTTTGTCGCCCCGTATATACTTTTTTCTCAAAAGTCATGGGTACGCTGACGCTCAACTCGGTATCACATAAGGCAAGCACCTTGCCCCGTGAGCGAACAAATCTGAGTGATGAATTCTCCGAGCCGTAAACGCCACCCACAAGCAATTCTCCGCTTGACACTGCCTCGCCTATCTCTACCGCAATATTCCCCTTGACCTGCTCAAAACCTACTATCGTCCCGTTTTTAGCAGCAACCAGATTTGATGCCGCGTAATCGTTTTCCTTTTGCGCCACGACCGCCTCACGCACCTCAACACTGGCAACAGTTCCTCTTATGTTGACGCTTATCCAGGAAATCTCGTCAGTCAGTATAAGAAAACGATTTTCTATCTTGTCAAGTTCAAGCCCTTCCTTTTGCGAACCCACGCCAAAGCCGCATTCCGAAAGAGTATCTATTATATGCTGTTCGGGAACTTCCGAATTTCCCTCAATGCGCACATCCCACACAATACGACCTGACCAAACCACCATAAGCACGCAAAGCGCAGAACCAAGCACCAATCCGCCTCTTGACAATATTTTTGAAAGTATATTGGGAAGTCCGTAAGAACCGATACGCTTGACTTCTATTTTATATTTTTCGCAAAGAAGCCTAAGCCTGAGCGATGAATAAAGCGTAACGCGTATTTTAAGCTCTTGCCCTTCAAACCCCATAATGCGGTAGCTTATTCCCGCCTGACTGCAAAGATTGACAAACCGCTCTCTGTCATGTTCCGCAACCGACAGTATATCATAGCCTACCAAAAAGAAAAACGGGTATATCATTTTTCCTCCCTCTCGAAAAAAACTCCCTCTATAACACCCTCAACAGTTGCCGTTCCCCTTTTGTATGAGGAACAGCAAAGGCCGCGCCCCTTTACGCATACTCTGCCAAAGCTAGAGGCAAAGCTCAAATGCGTGTCGCTGTAACAAAGAACACTGCCACAACCGCGCAGCGTGACAGATGAGCGTCCGCGAAGCTCTATCAGAGTTCCGTTTGGAAGTATATCGGGCTGAATATCAAGCGCTTTGCAAAGTCTTTCCGAAAACGAGAGTGAGCTTCCGCCCCCAGCGCCCCCCTCTTTCCTATTGTTTGGCTCTTTTTTGTTTTTCATAGCACCTCACGCGTCTGTAAAGACATATTTTACGCTATCTCACCGTAAGATTTAGCAACGGCGGCTACAATCATTCTATGCCGCAAGGGGGCTACAAATGACCGCGCAAAGCATACAAAAAAGCATAAAAAATAAGTCCCACTCACCGTTTCGCGGTCTGGGACTTTGTTATGCATGCCTTTTTATGATGGTACTTTTTTTCAAAAACTCCTCGGCAGCCTCCGAATGGGTGTCCAAGGGACTTAAAATATGCGTTACAAAGCTTATCCCGTCACTTTTTCCATTCATGGTGCTGTCCTCAATAGCCATTTTCTGCAAAATAGGAAGGCTTATACCCAAATGCGTTCAAGGCTTGTTTGCAAAATGCTTCGGTGTTGGCGGCGATGGGGCGTGCGCCATAGCGCTCGGCTGGATATGCGGATTTCCCATAGGAGCAAGGTGCGCTGTTGAGCTACTTCGGGAGAACATCATAGACGCACGCGAATACAAAAAGCTCGTGTGCATATCAAGCACGCCGAGCCCTGCATTTTTAATTGGCGCTGTCGGTAAGGGAATGCTTGGAGATACAGGCGTGGGTGTTTTGCTCTACCTCATATCTCTTTTGTCCTCAACAGCATCGGGAATAATTCTCTCTCGCATCATAAAGACCTCTCCTTGCGTTCAAGGAACGCATCAAGGAACTGACAAAGTTCCACTGTCCAAAGCATTCTCCTCAGCGGTTTCGCAATCGGCAATGGGAATGCTGAGTATTTGCGGATTTGTCGTCTTCTTTTGCGCGTTTTTAGGAGCTTTGGAGAGTATTGCTATTTCATTCGGGGCGTCCGAATACGCAACAGCTGTTATGTTCAGCCTTTTTGAATTAACTACTGCTCTCTCAAAAATATGCTCTTTTTCCTCTGTCGCTACGCTTCCTCTGTGCGCGCTGGCTGTCGGTTGGTCGGGCTTTTCGGTGCACTTTCAAACCTTTTCAGTCTGCTCAGGCGCTCCCGTAGGGACTTCGCTTTATCTTGGATTTCACGCTCTGCGGTCGGTAATATGCCTTGCTCTGTCGCCGCTATTTATGCTTTTATGACCTCAAAGGGAATCAGCAAATGCCGTTGCCAAAGCATCACAGCGCTCGTTGTACTCATGTCCCATATGTCCGTGCACCCAAACAAATGTAACGGTATGGACGCGAAGAAGCTCGTCTATCCGCTTCCAAAGCTCGACATTGAGAACGACAGACCTATCCGCCTTTTTCCAACCCTTTGATTTCCACGATTCAAGCCAACCCTTGTTTATTGCGTCCGTCAGATATTTGGAGTCCGAGGTAAGAGTTACCTCGCACGGCTCTTTTAAGGCTTCAAGCGCGGATATTGCTCCCATGAGCTCCATTCTGTTATTTGTCGTCAGCGTCTCTCCGCCGCTAAGCTCCTTTTCCCGTCCTTCAAAAACGAGTATGGCCCCCCAACCGCCCTTGCCTGGATTTCCCCTGCAAGCTCCATCGGTGTATATATCAACATGCTTCATATCGTTCTACCCTCTGTATATCTTGTATTATATATATTTTATCACAGTTTTTTCCGATAATCAAGTAAAACTATTGATTTTGTAGCTATATTGGTGTATAATATCCGTGTATTTATTTTTTGAGGTAATGCTGATGAACGATATTTCAAAATTCAAAGAAACAAAAAAATCCTCGAACCTCATATTTGACGGTAATGTGCTTCATCTGTACCGTGACGATATATATCTTCCCGATGGAAGAGAGGCATACAGAGAATACTGTCGCCATGTTGGCGCGGTCTGTATAGTTCCGGTAACCGCAGAGCGAGAAGTTATATGCGTCCGTCAATACAGATACGCCGTTGGCGATGTTATGCTGGAAATACCCGCGGGTAAGCTTGACAGCAAGGAAGAGGACCCTACCGAAGCAGCGATACGAGAGCTGCGCGAGGAAACGGGAGTTGTTTCCAAAAAGCTAGAATACATTGGAAAATATTATTCCTCACCCGCAATACTTGACGAATGTATATATATGTATATCGCACAGGATCTTGAATTTTTAGGAACGGATTTTGACGATGACGAGTTTATAGAAATAGTTAAGATACCCATAGACGAGCTCGTACAAATGATAATGAGAGGCGAGATAGCGGACGGCAAAACTCAGGCGGCTGTAATGAGAGCTGCCTACGCCCTCGATAGGAAAAGTAAATGCTGATAGCCTTAACGGTTATTTTTCTCATTATGTTCATAACGGCAATCATATACATTTTTTTGATAATGCCACGCGTGAGCGACAGAGCTTTAATGGATATACTTACAACAGACTACGCGCACAGAGGCTTTCACTCACAGCGCTATCCCGAAAACTCTCTCCCCGCATTCAGCGCGGCAATTTCGAGGGGTTACGGAATAGAGCTTGATGTAAGGCTCACTTGTGACGGACAGGTTGTCGTATTCCATGATACAAGCTTAAAAAGAATGTGCGGAATAGACAAAAAAATATCGGAGATGTCCGCAATCGAGCTCAAAAGGACACACTTGCGTGACACTCGCTACACTATCCCCACCTTGCCCAATGTGCTCGCTCTTGTAGATGGACGAGTTCCGTTGCTTATCGAAATAAAGGACACCGAGCACTCGGACAAGCTTTGTCGCGCCGTATCCGTGCTTTTGGATACATACGGCGGAGCTTTTGCAATACAATCCTTTGATCCCCGAGTTCTTGGCTGGTTCAAGCGTTACAGACCGCGTTTTGCGCGCGGACAGCTCGTTACCAAGTTAAAAACCGTTTCGGGGAAAAAGCACCCCCGACTTACGGCAACAGCGCTTTCGGGAATGCTTACCAACTTTATATCGCGTCCCGATTTTATATCCGTAAATGCAGGACACACGAGAGCTCTGTCCGTAAGGGTATGCCACCTGCTTTTTAAATGCCGCGCTCTCGTTTGGACGGTAAGAGATCAAAAGCTATATACAAATACGCACAAGCGAGGAATGCTGACTATATTTGAGGGATTTGTTCCCGACTAAAATACAAATTGAAAGGAAAAAAACAAAAAAATGAAAACATGCTTTAAAAAGGCAGATATACTCCTGCCGAACTTTGACACCGTTTCCGCATACAAGTGGGCAGTCGTTGCCTGCGACCAATTTACAAGTGAGCCCGAATATTGGGAAAACGCAAGCAAGGAGATAGGTGACGCTCCCTCCACGCTCAATGTTATTCTTCCTGAGGTATATCTTTCTCAAACTAAGGAACGCATACCAAACATAAACAAGACAATGAAAACATATCTTGCTGAAACTCTTGTCTGTCATAAGGACAGCGCAATTTTTGTTGAAAGAACTCAGCATGACGGAAGCATTCGCCGCGGAGTAGTTCTTTGTGTTGACCTTGAAGCTTACGATTACACAAAGGGCGCAAGCTCGCTTATCCGCGCAACCGAGGCAACGGTCGTTGAGCGCATTCCCCCGAGAGTAGCGATAAGAAGGGACGCTGATATAGAGCTCCCCCATGTAATGCTGTTGATAGACGATCCCGAGGCAACCGCTATTGAGCCACTCGCAAAAAAATGCTCGGGAGATGTCGCTTATGACACTGACCTCATGCTCGGTGGTGGACACATAAAGGGTACATTTTTGTCAAGCGCTGACTACAAAAAATTCAAAAAGGCGCTCACTCGTCTTGTTAGCGCAAAGAAGATAGGCGAGCGTTACGGCGACAGCTCGCTCGCGCCTCTTCTCTTTGCCGTTGGTGACGGAAACCATTCGCTCGCAAGCGCAAAGGCGGCTTATGAAGAGGTAAAGGCTAAGCTTGGCGAAAAAAATGCCAAGAGCCACCCCGCAAGATACGCGCTTGTGGAAATAGTAAACATTCATGACGAAGCGCTTAAATTCGAGCCCATATACAGAGTTATGTTCGGAGTTGAGCCAAGCGATGTAATAAACGGACTTAATGAATATATCTCCGCTCTTGATGGAAGCGCAGACGCGCAGAGCATCACCTATATATACAAGGACACCGAGGGCGAGCTCAATGTTGAGCGTCCCGTCCGTCAGCTCACAGTAGGAACGCTTCAAGACTTTATTGACGGCTATATAAAGACGCACGAGGGCGCGGAAGTCGATTACATTCATGGCGAGAGCTCCGTTCGCGCGCTTGCGTCAAAAGACAACGCTATTGGATTTTTGTTCTCGGGAATGGGTAAATCCGAGCTCTTCAAGACTGTAATATTCGATGGAGCTCTGCCCAGAAAGACATTTTCCATGGGACACGCCGAGGATAAGAGGTACTATATCGAAGCAAGAAAAATAACCAAATAAGAGGACAAGTAAAATGAATGATACATGGGAAGCCTTACGCTCCGATTGTGAAAAATGCACCGCCTGCGACCTGTGCAAAACGCGCACCAACCTTGTTTTCGGTACGGGTGATGAAAATGCAGATGTGCTTTTCGTTGGAGAAGCGCCCGGGGACAACGAGGACAAAACGGGAATTCCGTTTGTTGGACGCGCAGGAAAGCTGCTCGACCAATTTTTGTACGCCGTTGATATTCCGAGAGAAAAGGTATATATAGCAAACATTCTGAAATGTCGCCCCCCACAAAACAGAGATCCGCTTCCCGCAGAGGAGCAGGCGTGCATGGACTTTCTTCGCCGTCAGGTCAAGCTCTTAAACCCCAAGGTCATAGTTTGCCTTGGTAGGATCTCCGCCGCAAAGCTCATTGATCCCGACTACAAGATAACCAAGGAGCACGGCACATTTGTAAAAAAAGGTAATTACCTTATGACGGCTGTATATCACCCTGCCTTTCTACTCAGAAACCCCTCTAAAAAGGAAGAAATGCTCGCCGATATGAAGGCTATCAAAAAGCAAATAGATACAATTATTTGACAAAGGACTCAGCAAAATGAATTTTTCAGCGCTTCTTACTACCATAGCAACTCTGTTCGTAATGCTCATAGTTGGCTATATTGCAGGTAAATTAAAAATAATAGACGAGGTTGCCTCAAAAAAGCTGTCCTCGCTCATTCTCAAAATTTCTCAGCCGGCTCTTATCGTGTATTCGATAGTCAAAATGCAATATTCGGCAGAAAACTTAAAGCTTGGACTTCAAACGATACTTCTCTGCTTTATATTACACTTTTTCCTTGCGGGACTTGCATTCCTTGCCTGCTTGAAAATAAAGACACTCGACGAACGGAAGATACTTGAATTTTCAATGATATTCGGCAACACGGGCTTTATCGGAATTCCAATAATGGAGTCGCTTTTCGGAGATGTGGGCGCATTCATGGCGGCATTCAATATGGTAGTGTTCAACACGCTTTTGTGGACGCTCGGTCTTTCGATTTTCGCGCGTAAGCGTGACGATATAAAGCTTACTGTAAAGCAGGTGCTTATCAATAAAGGAACTGTTCCGAGCGTTATCGGAATTGCCATTTTTGTTATCCCCGCCTTTTGGAGTGGCTTTAAGCTTCCCGCATTCGCGCTTTCCTCGCTCTCATATGTAGCGTCACTCTGTACCCCCGTATCCATGTTTATAATCGGCGCTCTGCTTTCACGCAGAACGGCAAAGCAGATATTCGGCTCGCCCAAGGTATATTACCTGTCGCTGTTCAAGCTTATAGTTTCACCGCTTCTCATATGCGTTATAATGAAGCTGCTTGGCTTTGACCAGATGTGGATATTGTTCTCGGTAGCGCTCACCTGTATGCCCACCGCTACCTCAGTTTCCATGCTTGGAGAGGTCTACGATGTAGCGCCCGGATTTTCCGCTCAGGGCGTGGGAACAACATCTCTGCTTTCCATAGCGACAATGCCGTGCATTCTCTGGCTCGCTCAGAAAATAATTGAATTGTGATATAAAGCCCTTTAATGGGTAATTTGCAAATAAAAAGAGAGAACATTTCGGATTTACCGATTTGTTCTCTCTTTTCGCTTATGCTGATAAAGTTAAGAATTTCCCCTATTTTACTCGCTTCGTAAAACAGTGAAATCTCTACACATTCCTTTCTTCGTCAAACACAATATTGGTCTTATCTAAAACGCTCGGCGTACAAATGGGGCGTTGCCGAAAAGCACTTCAATTGAGGAATTGAATATTCCTCGTTGTCATTAAATTTAATTACGGTAATTCCTGTGTGACACATTTCAAAATGATTGCAAATATATGGATACGGTATATCAAAAAGACAACTTAAAAATGCTCTTCCAAATCCTTCGTGAGCAAACAGCGCTATCTTTTTATCATTTGGAGAAATGATCTTATATCTACCGCTGTATCTTTCGTGCTCATAACCAAATCTGTAAAACAGATTATCGCATTCGTTATAGACGCGCTCCATGCTTTTTTCATAATGATAGTCAACAAGCTCAGAATGCTTATACCATTCATATCCCAGCTCTTTGATGCTCTTATCGGAAAACAATGCTCTTGCTTTGTCGCTCTGGAAAAGCCATTTTTTGCCGTTCCCATTTTCTATTGAAAATTCATTCCATGCGTGACCTTCATTAGCAAAGTCCAAAAGCTCCGCTTTAAGCCCCAATACCTCACAGGTAGGCTCTGCCGTTTGCATGGCTCTATTAGATGTTGATGAATATATTTCGTCAAGTCCAATATCCAAAAAATATTTTGAAAGCGCCTTTGCCTGCTTATGACCAAGCTCTGTAAGCGAGTCAGGATTGTAAATTGGTTCTCCATGCCGTATATAATAGAATACCATATTTACCTCAAAAATATTTGTTTTGTAATTATCGTTTTATACTGTACGCAAATAACGGATAATAAGCCTTATTGCTTCATTACCTTCTGCTTTCCGACAACAAATACCATAACAGCAAGAGCTATAAGAACAAGCAGACATGATATTCCGCCAAGCAGCTGCTGACCATACAGCTTGATTCCAAACAGCTCGTTTCCGTTATTCTGAACTGCTTTAAGTATTCGGCTACCGAGCAAGGACGCTCCAAAGCCACACAGACCGCCAATGCAGTTCTTGATAGCCAACGCCTCGGTTATGTAATTCGAGTCAACATAGCTGTACGCAATGTTAAACGAGTTCTGATTAAGTCCCGCTATGGCTACCGCATGGAAAATAGTATAAAAGGCTATAAAATACCATGTCTTTGGCGTGGTAAATACCAGCGTCAGATATCCAAGCGCTAGTATGCAGAGAGCTACCGACATTCCCGATGCAAACGAATGCTTGTCGGAATAGCGACCAAAAGGCTTGGAAACTGCCATTCTCGTTATATTTCCTGTAATATTGATTACCTGAATTATAAATACACTTATTAAAAGATCCTTGACCTTGAATGTACCAAGGAAGCCGTTTGTCATATATACTGCCACATTGTATATAATTGTAAAAAGAATGACCGAGCGGAAATTTTTATTTCCAATGGTGTTTGATATTATATCCTTAAAGTGCTTTCTCTCGCTCTGCTCTACGGATGCGGTTTCTTCCTTTTTTATCAGCAACATACAAATAATATCTGATGCCGATATGATAAATGCCATAATGGCTATCATCATAAAGCCCTGCTCTATCCTACCGCTCGCCTCCATAGTGTCGAAGATATATCCGACCGCCAGAGTGAAAATTATACCCGTTGCCAAAGAGATCATCTCCTTAGTTGCCGAATAGGATGCGCGTTTGGTAGGCGACACATATGAATTTGCCCATTTATAAAGCACATTCAACACAAGATATTTGCTTGAATACGCCACAAGAATGAAGCTCATTATCACTACCTTTACCGTTGTGCTGCCTATGGGAATAAATGGTATGACATAAAGCGATGAGAAAAGCAAACGGCTGGCTGAATAAAAGATAAGCGTTACCGTCTTTGCGTTCATTTTCAGCTTATAAAGGAAAAGCGAAAATATCTGAATTACAAACGCGAGGGTAATGAAGGATGAAATGATACCGATTGTCGTATCATCAAGTCCCAGATGGCTCAAAAGCTTTGTCAAAAAGGCATCGGTCACAAGGAGGGACAACAGATACTCAAAGGTACACTGCGCCATATAGATGTTTCTTGAACGCCTATACTCCGGAGTTTGAAATTTATCGTTTTGTTCTTGTATAGTATTACTTGTACTCACAACTATCCCCTTTATTTATCCAATATATTTCCCCATCTTTGACGCAGGAAATGCGCAGACAGCTTAGGTTGTCTATCCTTAGTGAAAACACCTTTTCTGTTTCCTCGTACTCGGGTTATTCCCTGCTTGGTTTTGAAATCCGCAAAGTTCCATACATGCTCACCTATGCAAAAATCAAATTCGTCAAATGCATTGCAATTTTCCTTGATGTATTCAAGTTGAAATTCTTCTGAAAATGATTCTGCCGGGATAGCATGTAATCCCTCAATGGTATCTGCGCCAAATTCCGTGACTATGATAGGCTTTTGATATTTATCGTGCCACTTTTGTAATTCTTCTTTCATTTGTTCGTAAACAACTGATAGATCTCCATGGTCGAAATACCAACCGAAATATCGGTTTATAGAAATAACATCTGCGTACTTTGAAGCCAGCGTCTCGTCTGATTTATAAAGCTCAACTATCGTTACAGGACGATCCCATACACTCTTCGTATATTCGATAACATCCTTGAAATAAGCCTCACTTTCAGCTTCCTTAGTTTCTGCCTCATTAGCTACGCTTATCATAATAACAGAGGGGTGATTTTTATCACGGTCATAAAGCTGACTTATAAGCTCCTTATGAAGCTTCAATGTCTTCTCATTAGCGCCCTTCTCACCAAAATTTTGCTCCCAATGGATCATACCAACAGCAGGCACTTCGTCAATAACGAGCATTCCGTATTCGTCAGCAAGATCCATTATTTCCTCACTGTAAGGATAATGGCTCGTTCTGAACGAGTTTGCATTTATCCATTTAAGAAGCTCAAAATTACGAATGTTTACCGCGCAGCAGTTGCCTTTTCCAAGCAAGAAAAAGTCCTCGTGCATTCCAAATCCTTTGAGGTATATTGGCTCATCATTAAGAAGAAGCTTATCTCCCTTTACTTCTATTTTTCTTATTCCGAATCTTTCCTCGTATCGGTCGCATTCGCTTTTTACTACAAGGGTGTACAAATATGGATCTCTTGTTGACCATAGATGAGGATCATCTATAATGATCTCCGAGGATTCTGACTCCAAAATAAGATTTTTTTGTTTATCCAAAATTTCAAAGCGAACATCGTCACAGCTTGTATCTACATCTATCTTGATCTTTCGGTAATCTCCATCAACGGCTGTATGTATAGTTATATCCTTGATATTTTTCTTGGGCACACTATAAACCAACACATCTCTGTGTATTCCGGTGAAATTATAGAAATCAAAATTAATTATCTGTTTTCCGTTTTTAATTCTTCCCGCGGGAAATGTTTCCGCGTCAAGTCGATTATCGATAACAACAGAAAGCCTATTTGTTTTTTGAATATTTTTCAGAGCCAGGTCAATAGGTAAAAATCCGTTTGTTCCCTCACCTATAAAAACTCCGTTCAAATAAACATCACATTTATGGCTGGTAGCACCTATGCGCAAACGATATTCCATATCACCATTTAAAGGAATAGAAAAATCTGTTTCGTACACTACCTTTCCTACATGTTTTTGAACATTTGCATCTGTGACAAGCTCGTTCATGCTTGCAGGAACTGCCATAGGGGTATAGTTCTGCAACGGAATGCAAGGATCATAGCTTTCATTCAGCGTCTTAAAATGCCATATTCCGTTTAAATTAAGTACGCTTCTGTATTCATTACTTTTTGGATATATCATAGTCTCTCCTCTTTTGAATTTTGTTGATAGTAAGCTATCAATATCTTTCAGCATCAAACGCCGCTATATGCGGAAAATCCTCCGTCAACGGGAATAACCGTTCCCGTTACAAAGCCACTCGCTCTGTCGTCAGCAAGCCAGAGAAGTGCGCCAAGAAGGTCATCAATCTCACCAAAACGCTTCATAGGTGTAGCGGTGAGTATTTTGTTTGTTCTCGCCGTGGGTGTGCCGTCCTCATTAAAAAGAAGACCTCTGTTCTGGTTTGTTACGAAAAATCCTGGCGCAATAGCATTACAACGAATGCCGCAGGGCGCAAAGTGAACTGCGAGCCACTCCGTAAAGTTAGAAATACCTGCCTTTGCCGCAGAGTATGCGGGAATCTTTGTCAAGGGTCTGAATGCATTCATAGAAGAAATATTTATGATATTTCCTCCGCTCTCTACCATATCGGAAGCAAACACTTGTGTTACAAGGAATGCAGATGTGATATTAATATCAAACACGAACTTAAAGCCCGACTCATCTATGCCGAAGAAATCCTTAGCCACCTCTGTATCCGGGGTCATAATTTCGTTATCACATGTAGCTCGGGGATTGTTGCCACCAGCTCCGTTTATAAGGAAGTTTACTTTGCCCCACTTGGCGTTGACCTCTTCCTTCGCCCTTGCGATATCATTCTTATCAAGACAGTTGCAGGGTACTGCAAGAGC
>JAGCJD010000096.1 GCA_017648425.1 Clostridia bacterium
ACTGTACTTTTTATGGTCAGCTCGCCGCCACACATTGACGCTATCCTGTTGCGTACATTTTTGATCCCTACATGAAGCTCAGCGGTCTCTGTGTCAAAGCCAACGCCGTCATCTATGATTTCTATGAAGTAACTTGTATCATTCTCGTAAGTACATATCTTTATGGTTCCACCTGACGCCTTTTTTGTAATACCGTGCTTGATGGCGTTTTCTACGAGGGGCTGTATTGTAAGAGGCGGAACACTGAAATCCTTGCATTGTATGGAATAAATAATATTAAGGCGTTCTCTGAACCTTGCCTTTTCTATTTTTAGGTAACACTCCACATGTTCAAGCTCTCTGTCAAATGGAATCTTTTCGTCCATTGAGAGCGTGTCGATGTTGCGGCGGAGATATTTGGCAAAGTCAATGGTAAGGTGCTTTGCCTGGGTTGGAGCGCTGTCGCACATGGCGGCTATCGTTGAGAGCGTATTATATACAAAATGAGGATTTATTTGTGAGAGCATCAAGGCGTTTTTCTGCTTTTCTATCATTTTTTGCTTCTGCAAATATATATTCGCATATATGATAAGCACACTCAGAACAAGACCGATATAGGTCAAGGATAATCCGTGAATACAATAATCAAGTAAAACACCTAAGACAGGGAATATGGTATATGTAATAAATGAGATCTTAGTCATTTTATCCGAGGTGTCAGTGAATATCAAAGCAAGAATTATCGCTATAAAGGACAAAACGGGGAATTGGATATAAATAACAGACATCATTATGTTATCAACTCGAACATAGTGCCCGAATTCGTCTACATAAAACGAATATCCGTAAAATGCGTTTGCGATAAGGAATGCGATCGTGACAACGCTGAGAACGCCAAACAGCCATACCATGGCGGAAAGCAGCTTGGTTTTGTTCATGGTTTCTCTTAAATAAAACATAAAGCACATGATAGTGATATAGCTAAAGCAAACCGCTACCGTGTTTGAAACCGTTGTGAGCGTGGACAGTTCAATTTTTCCCTCTCCTATCCAAGATAATAAGTCGGATATCAATGTAGCGATTACGAATATAAGCAAAAGCATAAATGGCTTTGAAGTACTGCGTTTGTCCCTGATATGCTCGTTTATACAGCTTAAAAATACAATCACCATGACAAAAAGTCCAAAAGCGTCTAATGCGATGTTGATGTACGGCAAATGAATACTTGACATAGTAACTCCTTTCTATTATAACTTCCTTCAAAAACAATTTTATCACAAAAAAGAAAATTTTTCAATATATTTCAACAAAAACATGGCGCAATTTACGCGCGAATGGTATTGCTTTAATCACCTTGCGCGAGAATATTGGAAAGAAAAACAAAAAGGAGCAAAAGCTCCTTTTTGTTTGCGTGGGTAGCAAAGGGATTGAACAGACCCTGCGGTCAAGAGAACGGCTTTATGAAAACTGAGAATTATAAAGCGAATAGTAAAAACCGCCTTGACGGATAAGCTCCGTGTGATTTCCTTGCTCAATTATCGTGCCGTCCTTGACAACGAGAATTGTATCCGCATTTTGAATGGTTGAAAGTCTGTGAGCAATAATAAAGCAGGTCTTGTTTTTCATCAATTCATTCATTGCGGTCTGTATCTGTATTTCTGTGCGAGAGTCAACATTTGATGTTGCCTCGTCAAGAATTAATATGGGCGCGTTTGAAAGGAATGCGCGGGCAATAGTTATCAACTGCTTCTGCCCTTTGGAAATATTCACTCCATCATCTGACAGTATGGTATTATATCCGTCAGGCAACCCTTCGATAAAGCTTGCGATTTTTGCGGATCTTGCGGCTGCATAAACCTCCTCGGGAGAGGCGTCCTCTCTGCCATACAAAATGTTGTCGTATATCGTGCCGCAGAAGAGCCAAGTGTCTTGAAGCACCATGGTAAATGCCAGACGCAGGTCTTTTCGCTTGATATCTGCTGAGGGAATACCGTCCATAAGTATCTCGCCGCTTTGCTGATCATAAAATCGCATCAACAAATTGATAATGGTCGTTTTTCCTGCGCCTGTCGGTCCTACGATAGCCACAGTTTGTCCCTTTTTCGCATTTACCGTGACATTTTTAAGTATAGTTTTATCCTCTGTATATCCAAAAGTGATATTTTTCAGTTCTACATTGCCGTCGGCTTTCACAAATGCTTTTGCGTTAGGAGCATCTTCTCTCTCGGGCTTTTCGTCAAGCACGGCAAAAACTCGTTCGGCTGCTGAAAATGCTGATTGGAATTCGTGAAGAATGTTGGAAAACTCGTTGATAGGACCTGCGAACTTTCTTGAATACTGTACGAATTGAGCCACCCCGCCCAGTGTAATAAAGAATGCAGAGGCGGCAAGTATCGTGCCGTTTTGCGAATACATATATAATATTCCGCCCACCACTGCTACAAGAGTGATCGAGATATTATTTATCAGATTGATAGTTGGATAAAGCAAAGCGCCTTGATATTCCGCTTTGTAGAATGAATCCATTGCTTCGTTATTGATCTTATTAAATCTTGAAGACATTATCTCTTTTCTGCCATAAGCTGAGATCGTGCGCGAGCCTGTCAGCATTTCCTCGGCAAAGCCGTTCAGCTCTCCGTATTTTTTTGCCCTTTTTCTGTAAAGCGGACGGACGACCTTGGAGCGATAACGAGTGATAATGATAGAAACGGGAACTGTTATAACGACTATCAGTATCATGGGCTTTGAAATCTGCCACATAAATATGAGAGATCCGACAACGGTATAAACGCTTGTCATTACTTGAATAAGGTCGTGAGAGAGCGTAGCATTTATCGTATCAATATCATAAGACAAATGGCTAATTATATCTCCCGTTGCGTGTGTGTCAAAATAATTTACAGGAAGTGTCGTCAACTTTTCAAAGAGCTGCTTTCTCATTCTGTATATAATTCTCTGGCTGAGATGTATCATAACTATGGAAAGAACATAGGAAAGCAGCGCGGAAATAACATAACAGAAGATCATAAAGGCGATGTTCTTCCAAACGGTAGGGAAATCCACACCGCTTGAAAGCTCAATGGCATCAATAGCCGCTCCCGAATATTTTGGGCCGAGAAGTGAAAGCTGATTTGCGCCAAGGGTTAGCAGTAACGCAAAAATAAACAATGGCCATTGTTTTAGCACATATTTACTTAACCTTAAAAAAATACCCTTTTTAGATCTTTTTTCAGTATTTTTTTCAGTCAATGAACTCACCTCCCATTTGCGAGTTGCTTATCTCCTTGTATTGCTGACAATTCTCCATAAGATATTCGTGTTTACCGCTTCCTATAATTACGCCGTCCTCTATTACAAGGATAAGGTCACAGCCTTTGACAGAGCTTACTCTTTGAGCAACTGTGATAACGGTCGTGCTCGGGAAATGCTCTGACAGCGCGCGGCGCAAATTCGCATCGGTCTTGTAGTCAAGCGCCGATGAGGAGTCGTCAAATATAAGTATTTCGGGATTATTTGCGATGGCGCGGGATATGAGAACGCGTTGACGCTGACCGCCCGAAAGGTTAGTTCCACCTGTTGATACGCTGTGAGCATAGCCGTCCGAAAAGGAAGTTATAAAATCGTGCGCTTGCGCGATCTTTGCCGCTTCTATGATGTTTTCAGTGGAAATCTCTCGCCCAAATCGGATATTTTCCTCTATCGAATCTGCGTAGACAAAGTCATTTTGAAATACAACGCCGAACATAGAGGAGAGCTCCTCTTTTGTATAGGATCGAATGTCCTTTCCGTTGATGCGTATCATACCTGAATTTACATCGTAAAACCTCATCAGAAGATTGAGCACCGTAGACTTTCCGCTTCCCGTAGCGCCAATAATACCAAGTCTTTCTCCCTTTTTTAGGGTAAATGAAATGCTTTTAAGATTATCTTTTTTTCCTAAATAGGAAAAGCTGACATCTTCAAATGAAATATGAACAGAGGGATCTCCTTGTCCATCATCTCGAACGGTTTTAAGCTCGCTTGTACATTCCATGACTTCTGAAATACGCTTTGCTGATGCGGCGCATTTGGTGTACATAACAAACATTCTTGAAATCGACATCATTGCCATTGAGATCAGTGTGAAATACTGCATAAAGGCTATAACGGTCGTCACAGATGAGCTGCCTTGATTGACAAAATATGCGCTGACAGCAATAACGCCAACGATACCGATATTCATAAGCAAGGTCATAACGGGGTTTACAACACCCATAATAACTCCTACCTTAGTTTCATTTTTTCTCAGCGTCATATTCGCCTTGTCATAACGAGCATTTTCGTAATCAATTTTAGAAAGCGCTTTGATAACGCGTATTCCTTGCGCGTCCTCTCTGACAATTCTCACCATTCCGTCAACAGATTGCTGTACCTTAGAGTAAAGGGGAACGCCCAGACGGGAAATACTGTACACGACAATAAAGATAAAGGGAAGCGTAGCTATCATGACCAGCGCAAGCTTTCTGTCCATAAGCATGGTAATTATCGTTCCGCCGATCAAAAGGATAGGGGCGCGAATTCCCATTCTTTGCATCATTCCGACGAAATTTTGCACATTATATGTGTCAGATGTAATTCTGGATTCAAGCGATGGAATAGTAAATCTATCCGTGTTTCTTGCCGACAGCGCAAGAGTGTTGGCAAAGAGCTCCTTACGCATTTGAGTTGAAAAGATCATGGTCGTTTTAGCGGCCATACGGTTAGCAATGATATTTCCAAGACAAGCAACAACGGCGCAGACCGCCATAAGAGCTCCAAAAAACAAGATGTTTGCCACATTGTTTGTAACAATAACATTTTCAAGTATGTAGGACAGCAAAAATGGGATCATCAGCTCTGAGAGCGTTCCGATGATCTTTATAGATGTTCCTACCATTATCCTTGTGCGTAATGGTTTAAAATAGGTAAAAAGCCACTTCATTTGTTTTCCTCTTGTTGACTTATAATTTCTCTGGCTCGTTTTTGCATACGCTCCAAAACCGAATTGAATATTTCAAGCTCCTCTTGGTCTATCCCCTCGGAAAGAAGCGTCATCCATTCGTTCGATGCTTTTTTGATCTCGGGGAGAACAGCAAGCATTTTTTCGGTAGGATATACCGAAAATTGGCGTCTGTCATTAGGAAGGGGAGTTCTGGATATATATCCCTTTTCCTCTAAGGCAGTAAGATTCCTTGCAACTGTGCTCTTGTTAATACAAAGCTCCTGGGCTAGATCCTCCTGAGAGCGACCTGGGGAACGACAAATAGCCAACACAAACGCGTAATGTCCTGTTTGTAAATCGGTTGCGGAAATCCTGTTATGCCTGTATATCGCTTGTGAACGGCTGATATTATTCAATGTTTTCATGAATTTTGACATATGATACCTCATAAATTAAAAATAGTTGCAATCGCAACAGTTTCGACTGCAACTATTTTATCAGAAAACTTAAAAAAAGTCAAGAAAAATATAGAAAAAAGCAGATAGAAAACTTTTCTATCTGCTCTATTTCGTTTGGCAAGGTATTTTCTAAATTATACGCTTCATATTTTGAGGCGGCGTAATAAAGAAAAAAAGACCGCTCATGGAAGCGGTCCTTTTTTTACTGCAAACAAATTTGTTGTGATTTTCTATATGCTGCCGGAGAAGTGTTGAAAGTTTTTTGCCTAGTCCATTCGATTTTTTATCAGATATGAGATAGGGGATACCGAATCGTTATCCATTGCTTTTCTTCCATTTAATAGGGCTCATTCCAACCTCACGCTTGAATATTTTAGAGAAGTTAGCGACATCTTCGTATCCTGTTAGAGCGGCGGTGCTTGCAATAGTATAGCCTTGGTTAAGATAATATTTTGCCTCTTTAATTCGAATATTTACAATGTATTGCTGGATAGAAATGCCGGTTTCCGCCTTGAAATATCTTGAAAGATATTGAGGATTTATATTTAATTGCTTTGCAATGTTCGTAATTTTTATAGAGTTCATATAGAAAGCCTTTATATAGTCCTTTGTTGCGCGAGTATAGTCGTACTTGTTTTTCTTGCTGTCCTTGACGAGAGCGTATAATTTAAGCAGTACAGCGGTGATTTTGTATTCGCGCATGGGGGAGTTTATGTATTCGAACATTTCGCTCATGATGTCTCCGGGAATTGGAAAAACATCATCCAGTTCACACATTTTTAAAGCAAGTCCACCATAAAATCCTAACCATTGATAGCACCAAGGGTCGTCATTGTCAGCTATATAGGTGGCTGTTTCGCCAGGACGTATAATAAACGCCTCTCCTGCTTTTACAGGAAAGGCATTTTCGTTTTTATATACCATTCCTTTACCGCTTATTATATAGTGAATTATTGGGTAATAGCAGGGACGAGCAACCTTTGATTCGTTGCCAGGACGACATTGTTCCTGCCCTATAAAATGAGGTTTTATGTCTTTAAAATCATAGTTTGATGTGATAGCATATTGGACTTTATAATACTCTTTTTCGCTCATAATGTTCTCCTTTTTAATTTTGCATATGTCATATTATACCATATTTATATCCGCTTTGGCAATTGTTTTTTGTTACGAAATATGCTATAATTAACTGTGCATAATGCTTAATTGTCGTGTTTTACATTATAATATGAATATTTTTTCAGAAAAAATACCCAATGTCAATTGAGCTTTGAGGTATATTTGCCTTTGAATTTGTCGGTTTGTGGTTTATACCAAAACATAGAACATGGCATTTTTTACCAACTTACAAGGTGGTGTAAAGAAATGAATTTTGATTGTTTAAGGCATGGCGGAAGCGCTACGGTTGTTTTTGATACCGATATGTGCGGAGATGTCGATGATGTAGGTGCTTTATTCTTGTTATTGAGCGCATCAAAAAAATACGGTTTTAGAATTGGCGGTATAACGGTAAATGTAAACAGCCCGAATGAGTATCCTGCAATTATGGCTATGCTTGAAGAGCTTAAAATGACTGAGATCCCCGTGGGCGTTTACGATGGAGAGAATCCTGAGAGTGGGAATTATGCTCCGTATGTTGAGTTTCTTGCTAAACACTATAACGGTGAGCATAAGAGCATTACGGCAATGGAGATTTACCAAAAGGTACTTTCGGAGTCCTGTGATAATTCCGTAGTAATAGTTTCCGTTGGCTTTTTTAACAATATTAATCGTGCGAGAAATAAAAACACGGAGCTGTTTGATAAAAAGGTTCGCGCTGTTGTTGCAATGGCGGGAAGATTTGATGAAGAAGGATTTCCTGAATTCAACATTCGTGAATTTGTAAGGGATTCAAAGGAATTTATTGAGAGCTTTGACGGAGAAATTATATTTGGTGGCTTTGAGATCGGATATCAGGTGATGACGGACTTGCGAGATATAGCTGATCGTGACAGCCTTTTGACAAAAGCGTATGAAATATATACCGAGGGAAGAATGCTCAGAGAAAGCTGGGACCCTTTGACGGTAGATTTTGCTGTAAATGGCGAAAATGAATACTACGGCTTGTCGGCGCGAGGTAAGGTTACTGTATTAAATGACAGATCAACTAAATTCGAGCAGAGCGAAAAAGGGAATTGCAGATATATATTCTTAAAGCGATCATTTGAGCAAACAGGAGCTCATATATCGAATGCTATTAAACAGACATTAAGGCTTTGAATGCGTAGTCAAGCTGAGATGATGTCAGTTAACAAAAATATTAAAGTTTGAACAGTAAGTTTATAATTTTTTTTAAAAGGAGAAAGTTTTATGAAAAGAATTTTGGTTTTAGGTATCGTACTTGTGTTGCTGTTATGTCTTGTATCGTGCGGCGGAAAAGAAGAGGAAACAACTGATACTTCCGCTGATACCGATGTTACTGATACAACACAGCCGAATGGAGAATCTGGGAGCAACGAGCAGACTGAGGCGGAAGAAACTTTCTCTCCTGATCTCAACCTGACAGAAATTGACAGATTTGATTGTGGAGGATCTTAGGAGGAAGGTTTTAAAAACAG
>JAGCJD010000097.1 GCA_017648425.1 Clostridia bacterium
AGACGCTGGCTAACAGGTGTTACCGATGGCGACCGTCTCTACCGCAAGGAAGTACAAAGAAAATGCTCGTTTGAGGAGCGCTACTACACAAGCGCGCTCAATCATGTATATCGCTATGTAGGAACGAGCGTAATATTCTCGTGCGTCATGGCAGTGCTTACAATAGCGCTTGCAATAGCATCTGACCCACTGTGGCTCCCCTCGCTTATACTTTCACTGTCGGGAATAGGCGTCATATACGCGTCATTTTTAACGCTCACCATTGTCGCCCTGCTCTCCGACAGAGAGAATATCAAGCTTCCGCTTTACAGAAAAATAATATTGACATTTGTTCACCCGCTGTTTTATATGCAGTATATAACGATAATAGGAAAAGCGCTTCTCCGCCCCACCAAAAAACGCACATGGGAGGCTATCGAAAGGATAGACTTTTCAAAAAGCACAAACACCTAAGGAGGTCAAAATGGACGCGTCAACAAGACTTCAAGTCCTCTCGGACATCGAAAAATACGAGCTTCTCGGCGAGTTTGATAAGCATATCGATCCCGTTGACATGAGCATCGCGCTCCCCGTCAATGAAGATTTCCCATATATTCCAAAGGGATTTTTAAGAGTAAAATACGCCGTTGAGCGAGCCGCTTATGTAAACCCATTCAGAAGAAAAGCAAATAAGGAGATTCTGCGCACGCAGGTCTATGGCAAAGAGAACCTGAAGGGAGTAAAGGCTGCAATAGTCACCTGCAACCATGTACATAAATTCGACTGCCTTGCCGTCCAATACGCGGCAAAGGGACACAAGACCTATATAATAGGCGCAAAATTCAACAACATGAAGGGATTTATGGGAGAAATGATGCGCGCAGGCGGACTTCTCCCGCTGTCCGACAGCATGGGAGCTATGAAGAACCTTAACAAGGCAATATCCGAGTATCTCAAAAAAGGGTGCTTTGTCACCTGCTATCCCGAGCAGGCAATGTGGTGGAATTACGAAAAGCCCCGCCCCTTCAAGGACGGCGCATTCTCACTGGCAGCGATCAATAATGTGCCAATTGTTCCAATGTTCATAACATTCCGCAGCTCGGGCAAATACGATGACAACGGAATAGAAATAAAATATTTTTCCGTCCATATCATGAAGCCGATCTATCCCAAGGAGGAGCTTCCCCGCCGTAAAAATGTTGATTATATGAGAGATGAAAATTACAGACTCTGCTGCGAAAAATACGAGGAGATATACGGCAAAAAGCTCGAATATACAACAAAGAAAGGTAGCGAAGACTAATGCTTCGATATTATATTTCAGCTATAATCGCGTCAGCCGCAGTAATTTTCATAGCTAATATACTGCTTATTCCACAAGCCTCGGCGCTTAGCGTTTTGCTGTTCTTGCTTCTCGCCATTTTGGAAGCGTTTGCCGTTGATGCGATAGTCGCGCTGGTGATAAGGTATCTTGTTCCCGAAAAGCACTATGATCCCATATCAAAAAGATTTAAGGTGCAAAAATTTGAAAAAAAGCTTTATTCAAAGCTCGGAATACGCAAATGGAAGGATAAGATCCCCGAAACGGGAGGAATGCTCGTAGGCTTTCAAAAGAAGAAGGTGCTCGACCTGCACGACAACAAATATCTTTATAAATTCATGCAGGAGACCTGCTATGCGGAAGCCATGCACGAGTGGTCTGTCCCTCTTGGATTTGTTGTCGTTGCGCTCTGCCCTTCTCCCCTCAAAGTCAGCGTAGCGCTTCCCGTAGCTCTTGTAAACGCTGTTCTCCAAATACTACCCG
>JAGCJD010000098.1 GCA_017648425.1 Clostridia bacterium
AACATAAAGATGCCTCTTGCGGTAGAGAACGGTCAGAGAGGGCTCAGACAATCTGACGCACTTTTTGAGCATACAAGAAATATGCCGACTGCTATGCAGGAGCTTAAAAAAGTGCTTGCGGACTACGAGCCGCTTGCGGTAGGCGCTTCTGTTCGCCCAAGAGATGCCGAGGGCTCTTATATGCCGGTGTTTCTTGCGGGAAAGAGCGCCGCTTATGCCTTTTCTGCTGGGAGAGGAATAGATGTCTATGAGCTTTCACATCAAAGCGGACACATTATGGCGGCGCTGTATTCTGCGGGTAGGATAGATCTGCTTGAAGCCCCAAGATTTCTTGCCTTTCATGTTTCGGGCGGAACTACCGAGGCGTTGCTAGTAACCCCGAACGATACCTTGTTTTCTGTTGAAATAGTGGGAAATACTGCCGACATAAATTGCGGACAAGCTATTGACAGAGTGGGTGTTGCCATGGGACTTGCATTTCCTTGCGGCAAGGAGATGGAACGCTTGGCGAGCGAGTTTTGCGGAAAGGCTTACAAGCGTGATGTTTGCGTAAAAAACGGCGTTTGTAGCTTGTCGGGACTGGAAAATATGGCGCTCAGGCTTTACAATGAAACCAATAATAAAAGGGCTGTAAGCGCATTTGTTTTTGACTATATTGAAAAAACTCTTGAAAAGATGTGCAGTGACGCAATAGAAAAGGCAGGGGAAATGCCCGTGATATTTGCGGGTGGAGTAATGTCAAATAAGCTTATGAGAAAAGGTCTGTCGAGTAATTTTGACGCATATTTCTCAGAGCCTGAGTTTTCTGCCGATAATGCGGCGGGAATAGCGCTTCTTTGCAGAAGGGCATATAAAAAACAAAACGGTGAAGAATGGAACAGAGAAACGCTTTAAGTGTAACACAACTGAATAAATATGTAAAAACGCTTATGCAGAGCGATGATTTTCTTTCGAGTATTTGCGTCAGCGGAGAAATATCTAATTTCAAACGCCATTCAAGCGGACATTTGTATTTTACGCTAAAAGACGAGCAGTCTGAAATATCCGCTGTAATGTTTCGGGCGTCTGCCTCGGGACTTTCATTTTTACCGTCCAACGGAATGAAGGTTACCGTGTTTGGCAGCGTGACAGTGTATGAGGCGGCAGGACGCTATCAGATATATGTAGGTGCTATGACAAACGATGGCGCAGGCGCTTTGTATGAGCAATACAAAAGGCTATATGAAAAGCTCAAGGCAGAGGGACTGTTTGACGAACAAAGAAAAAAGCCAATTCCTAAATTTCCAAACAGGATAGGAATAATTACCTCGCCTACGGGCGCTGCTGTAAGGGATATGATAAATGTTACGGGAAGAAGATACCCGTTGGCTGAAATATTACTTTGCCCTGCACTTGTTCAGGGAGCGGAAGCGCCGCTTGATTTGTGTCGAGCGCTTGCCTTGCTTGATACCATGGGTGAATGTGATGTTATAATAATTGGCAGAGGCGGTGGCTCGATAGAGGACCTGTGGGCATTTAATGACGAGGGACTTGTGAGGGCGGTGGCTAGTGCGAGTACACCGATAATTTCGGCAGTAGGGCATGAAACGGACACCACGCTTTGCGACTATGTCGCGGATATGCGCGCGCCCACACCGTCTGCGGCGGCAGAGCAGGCAGTTCCCGACAAAAGAGAACTTTTGCAAATCTTGGATAATAGGTCGGAAATGCTTGACACGCTTCAATGCAGGATACTTGCGAGGTACAGAGATAAAATAGCATCAAAGGAAAGACAAATATCTGTGCTTTCGCCAGATGCTAAAATTCGTATGACAAGAGATAATATCGTAAGGTCAAGCAATTTGCTGGAAGCAAAAATGAACGCGCTGACGGAAAACAGACGCCTGAGGCTTACCTCTGCAATATCGCGTCTTGAAAGTGTAAATCCACTTGCTGTTATAAAGCGCGGATATGGCATGACATTTGACGGTGAGGGAAAAATAGTAACTCGTGTAAATGATGTGAATGAGGGCGATAGAATATCGGTACTCGTATCTGACGGATATTTAAATGCGCGGGTAGAGAGCAAAAAAAGCAAGGCGGATACTTGATATCACGCCAAAGAGGAGTAAAAATGACGGATAAGAAAACAAATGGTATAGAGAGCTATGACCTTGAAACTGCCATGAAAAGGCTCGATGAGGTCGTTGAGGGACTGTCCCGCGAGAATGTAAGCCTTGAAGATTCGCTCAGGCTTTACGAGGAGGGAGTTGCCCTTGTCAGACTTTGTAATACAAGGCTTGACAGCGTGGAGAGAAAGATAAACGCTTTAAGAATGACCGCAGACGGAGAAGTTATACAAGAGCCGTTTGCGTCAGCGGGAGAATAATAATGAAAAACGCATACGAAAATCTTTTGAGCGCTATAAAAAGCAACGCCGATGCGGTAGAAAGAGAGCTTGAAGGATATTTTAAGGACAGTGACGAGGATTATGGGATCATTTTTGATGCGGAAAGATATTCGCTCCTTGGAGGAGGAAAAAGAGTTCGCCCGTTTATCGTAAATGAGTGCTGTCGCCTTTTGGGAGGAGATATCAAGCAATCAATGCCTCTTGCGTGCGCCGTGGAAATGATCCATACTTACTCTCTTATACATGATGATCTTCCTTGCATGGATGACGATGATTTGAGGAGAGGTAAGCCTTCAAATCATAAAAATTTTGGTTATGCTACTGCGCTTCTTGCTGGAGATGCCTTGCTTACAAGAGCATTTCTGGTAATAGCCGAGGCGAACGATCTCCCCAAAGATGTAAAGGCGGACGCTGTTGCACAGCTTGCCCGCGCGGCGGGGGACAAAGGAATGATTGGCGGACAGGTAATGGATCTTATAGGTGAGAAGCAGTCGCTTGAATTTGACACGCTTATTAAGCTTCATACACATAAAACAGCAGCGCTCATAGAATGCTCAGCGCTTTTGGGGGCATTGGCGGCAGGATATGAACAAGGCAGTAAGGAGGCTCGGGCATTATCTGAATATGCTGTCAAGATAGGAATAGCATTTCAGGTTATAGATGATGTGCTTGATATGACCGCAAGTGAGGCTGAACTTGGAAAAACAGTCGGATCTGATGCAGGAAAAAACAAGACCACATTTTTGACCTATTACAGCATTGACGAAGCAAGAAAATACGCAGAAAAGCTTACGGCAGAAGCAATCAGCGCTGTAAGTGACATGGACAACTCGGAGCTGCTTACGGATTTTGCCTGCTACTTGTTGAACAGAGAAAAATAATCTCTAATACGGAGGGAAAATGGAACACCTTAAAGACTTGGTAAATAACTATTTAATGGCAAGCGCGTTTATCGCGTGGTTTGTAGCACAGATAATAAAGGTAGTGGTAGGACTTTTTGATAAAGAGGACAGAAGAAATATTTTTCATGTTATGTTTTCAACGGGAGGAATGCCAAGCTCTCACTCTTCAGCGGTAACGGCGCTTTGTATTTCCGCTGCTATAATGGAGGGACTTGGATCTCCGATATTTGCCATAACCTTTATTCTTGCGGGCGTAGTAATGATAGACGCAAGCGGAGTAAGATACGAAACCGGTAAGCAGGCGCAAATAATCAATAAGATAACAAAGAAGCTGTTCTCCGAAAACTCACAAGAGGTGAACGCGGGACTTAAGGAGCTTGTCGGACATACACCCTTTCAGGTTCTTATGGGAAGCATACTCGGATTTGCAACTGCCATAGTTATGGGCTTTGTAATGGGTTATCTTCATATATGAGAGCAGATGTTTATCTTTCGACCTTCGGTCATACCGAGAGCCGAAAAAAGGCACAGGACCTTATATCCGCAGGCGCTGTGCGTATTGACGGAGAGACTGTAAAAAAGTCATCTGCCCTTATAAACGAGCTTGTTCCGCATACGGTCGAGCTTGAACAGATATTCAAATATGTCAGCCGAGGCGGAATGAAGCTCGAAGCAGCACTTGACGCGTTTGGAATAAGCGTTAATCGCCTTAAAGCGGTAGATATAGGAGCTTCAACGGGTGGATTTACCGATTGTCTTTTGAAAAGAGGAGCATCGTCCGTATATGCAGTTGATTCGGGAGTAGGGCAGCTACACCCTGATCTGAGAGCGGATAAAAGAGTGAGATGTATTGAGCACTTCAATGCGCGTGAGCTGAACGATGAGATCACAGAGGGGCAGTGCGATATTGCTGTGGCTGATGTGTCTTTCATTTCTCAGACATACATCATAGAAGGAATAGCCTCCGTTCTTAAGGGCGGCGGTATATTCGTCAGTCTTATTAAGCCTCAGTTTGAGGCTGGAAGATCGGCGCTGAGCAAAAACGGTATAGTTGTAAGTCCCGCGTACAGATTTCTTGCGGTAAAGCGTGTCGTAAGCTTTGCCTGCGAGCATGGCTTTGATTGTATTGGACTTATACGCTCGCCCATTGAGGGTGGCGATGGTAACAAGGAATACCTTGCGTGCTTTGTAAAAAAAGACTGTATTAAGCCCAAGGTCGATGATAAAATCATAAAAAGAATAACGGCAATATAAAATTTGTTAAAAAACAAAGCAGGAGAATGATTATGCAAAAAATCGCTCTTATGACAAACTACAATATTCCCGATAAGATGTCTGCCGCCTCCAAAGTGGCGGAAAAGATCGGGAACAGAGCAAAAGAAATATATATTCCAATTTCGTATAAGGATAAGATATTGCGAAACTATATGCATAAAAGCGTGTATGCTTACAAAACTCCCGAGGAGATATACGAGGAGGCAGAGCTTATTATCGTTGTCGGCGGAGATGGTTCAATGCTTGACGCCGCGCGCAGAGCCGCCAAAAACGGTATTCCCGTTCTTGGAATAAACATGGGAAGAGTAGGCTATATGACAGAGCTTGAAATGGATGAGCTTGATCTTATAGATAAGGTGTTTGAGGGTGAGTATGAGCTTGATGAAAGAGCCATGCTTTCTGTAAAGATCGTTTCTGATAAAGGTCAAACGCGTTTTGTTGCTAACGCATTGAACGAGGCGGTTATAGCTAACGGTTCAACTGCTAGGATAATTGACCTTGAACTTTACGATAAGGACGAGCTTGTGAGTACATACCGAGCGGATGGACTTGTTGTTGCAACTCCCACGGGATCAACAGCGTATTCGTTATCGGCGGGTGGCCCTATAATCGCCCCCGATCTGTCATGTATCTGCGTAACACCCGTGTGTCCGCACTCGTTGCTGGCTCGCCCGCTTATTTTTCCCGACACCTCGGAAATAAGGGTAAAGAACACCTGCGTTCGTGAAAAGGTGCTTCACCTTACTGTGGACGGTAAGGCAACCTTTGATATGTATTACGGAGATGTGGCGGTGATTTCAAAGTCAAGCGTAAAGGCGTTGTTGCTCAGAATAAAGGACCAAAGCTTTTGCTCTAAGATAAGATTGAAAAAATTACTGTGAAATGCGGAGAGAATTTTATGAAAAGTGAAAGACAGGCAAAAATACTTGAAATGATCTCGAAATACGAGATACAAACGCAAGAGGAAATAACCGAAAGACTTAAAGCTGACGGATTTAAGGTAACGCAGGCTACTGTTTCAAGAGATCTGCGTGATCTTAAACTTACAAAGCACTCATCGTCAACGGGAAAGTACAAATATACGGTTATAAGACCGCACGACCACACGGGAATGGTAAGGCTGAACAATACCATGCTTGAATCGATAGTCGGCGTCAGATATTCAATGAACAATGTGGTAATAAAAACCTACCCTGGACTTGCTCAGGCGGTGGCATCAAGCGTTGATGCTCTTAATATCGATACTATTCTGGGTTGCGTAGCAGGTGACGACACTATAATTATAGTCACCGAGGACGAGGAAAGCTCAGCGGAGATAAATGCAAAGCTAAGGGAAATGATGAAGACATATTAAGGCGGTAATATATGATACAGTCCTTGCATATAGAAAACATAGCTGTTATAAAATCACTTGATATTGATTTTTCCTCAGGTATGACTGTCCTTTCGGGAGAAACGGGCGCGGGAAAATCAATAATAATAGATAGCTTGGGGCTGTTACTAGGCTCAAAGGCGGATAAGGAGCTCATACGCACGGGCGAAAGCAAGGCTTGTGTTAGCGCCTTATTTTCGGATATTGGAGCGCAGACAAGGGACAAGCTCTCGGAGCTTGGATTTGAATGCGATGACGGTACGGTCATGATATTACGCGCCATTGGCGCATCGGCAACCGCAAGAATAAACGGCAGAGCTGTCACTGTGGGCATGCTTCGCGAGGTCTGCGGAACGCTTTTTAATATCCACGGACAAAACGATAATCAACAGCTCCTTGATCCCAAAAATCATGTAAGATTGCTGGATAGCTTTGCTGGAAATTCTTACTTGCATGAGGAATATACGGGAGTATATAAGCAGATGCTCCATGTGAAGTGTGAAATAGATGCAATAAAGAGAGATACTATGGAGCGAGAGCGTCTTTGCGAGATGCTTAAATTCCAGATAAACGATATAGACTCCGTAAAACTGAAAATTGGTGAAGAGGAAACGCTTGAAGAGCTTGTAAAAAAGCTCAGAAGCGCAGAGCGGATAAACAAATCATGCGCGCTGGCTGACAGAGCCATAAACGGCACGGATAAAATGAGAGGCGCTTCATATCTTGTAGAAGCTGCGGCTAACTCTCTCAATGCTATTTCCGATGTAGTTGTGTCAGCAACAGAGCTTTCGGAGCGGTTGAACGACATAAAATATGAGCTTGAAGATATAGCAGAAAGATGTAGGGAGCTTTCTGACATTGGGGAGGGAGATCCAAGTCAAAGGCTTGATAAGGCAGAGGGAAGGCTTGCCGCAATAGCAAGGCTTAAACGAAAATACGGAAGCTCCGTTTCCGAAATACTTGAATACAGAGCCGAGTGCTCAAACCGTCTTGAAGCTCTTGAAAATGCTGATGACAGATTGTATGAGCTTGAGGAGGAATTGTCCAATATCAAGACAAAAGCCCAGGATATTGCGTTTAAGCTGAGAGATAAAAGGCGTTCTGCAGCGAGAGCGCTCAATTCAAAGATAAGTGAAACGCTTTCGTTCTTGGATATGCCGAGAGTAAGATTTGAGTCGAGCGTCAAGGCTATTGAGGAATTTTCGGCGTTTGGACTTGATGAGGTGGAATTTCTTGTATCCACTAACGCAGGAGATCCCTTACTGCCTATTGTAAAAATAGCATCGGGTGGTGAGCTTGCAAGAATAATGCTCTCTCTTAAAAATGTGTTAAACGAATGCGATGGCATACAGACGGTAATTTTTGACGAGATAGATACGGGAATTTCGGGAAAGACCTCACGCAAGGTTGGTATAAAGCTTAAAGAGATAGCAAGAGGCTCACAGGTGCTTTGTGTTACGCACTCTGCGCAGATAGCATCTCTCGCGCATAATCACATCAAGATATACAAATCAGAGGCTGACGGCAGAGATC
>JAGCJD010000099.1 GCA_017648425.1 Clostridia bacterium
GAGAGGGAAAAATCCTCATTGTAGTACATATCCATTACAGAACGCTTTCTTTCGGGGAGAAGAACTCCGTAAAAGTCAAGCAAATATCCGATATTAAGGTCCTTTTCAAACATTTACGACACACCTTATACAAGCAAAATCATTGATGTAAAGCAAAATACTTTACAAGTATACCATACTTTACTCGTCTTGTCAACACTTTTATTAAAAATTTTTTCTTCTTTTATTATGTGAGTTTGTTGACAGACGAACTTTATCATGGTACAATATAATGATAAGTTACTCAAATTTTGGGAAAGGAAGCGATGCTGTTGTCAGAAAACAAAATCAAAAACAAAGCAAAGGACGATTTTTGGGACATTTCGTCTTTGGTGGCGGGAATTAAGCCGTTGCGCTCAACGGGTAAGGATACCTCTGCCGTTACCATTACTGACGGAGCAGAACGCTCCTTGGATACGCAGAACAGACTTACGGGCTCTACCGTAATAGAGAGGTTCGTGTCACCTCACCGCAAAGACGAGCTGACGCCAGAGGAAAACGAGCTGTTTTTCTATACTCCAAAAAGCTCGCTGATACACAAGGTCACAGTTTATAAATCGCCGAGCTCTTATGACTTCTATTCAGATTTTGTACGAGAAGCAAGGCGGCTTTGGAATGCTCGCGCAGAGATATGCGAGTATGTTGATTTTTTCTCATATTCACCTCAATATGACCAGCTTACAAAGGCACAGCTTGATTATTATCTGTGGTGGAGAGAGGGACTGCGTAAGGGAATATTTGCAAGAACAAATTTGTACTATATATACCTATATTTCTACGAGGTAATAAACGCAGCGAGCGAGAGCGAGGCGCTGGTGCTGAGGGATACGCTGATATCGGTCATAGAAAATTATTCGGAGCTTGTCAGAGGGGTTTTGCCCAAGCTGATAAGATGGATATGCGATTTTAGCCTTCTATACAGACTAGCTCCACCTCAAAATTTTTCCGAAAAGCTTTTTTTAAATGCGGGTACGCTGAAAGAATACTTTGTAAATATAGCGGGAGATACTCCCGAGGGGTGGGCGGATATGCTCCTTTCCTATTGCTGCTCATATGATTACAGAACGAGTAAATTTGCAAAAGAAGAAAATCTAATTCTTTACGACACACATATAAGAGGTGCTGTTGCCGCGGTGGTCGATGGCTTGTCGGAAAACGGAAATATGCTTTCAAAAGTTCCGTTCGAGGATTGCATGGTCACGGCAAAGGCGTTTGAGGGAGCGCTGTGCTCCTCTCAAATCAAGGTTACACTGGTGGTTGAATACTGCTCGTTTTCACGTTCTCATGAGCTGAGATTTCTCATAGGAGATGCGGTAAAATACGCAGAAAATAAGATACGGGCGTATATCGGAGTGAAATCAAAGCTTACCGTGTATTCGCTGCCAAAAGAGCTCTGCGAGACGATAGATATATATTTTGCAAACAAATTCACCGATGTAAAACGAGCTGAGCGAAAAAAAGAGGACAGGCAGGAGTATGATGCGCTATATGACCTTCCTAAAACAGAGCTTGATATTTCAAACGCAAGGCTTATAGAAAACGCTTCATGGGGTGTAACAAGAGAGCTTGTTGAGGCATTTGATACCATTGAAGCGATTGATGAAAATGATTGTCACGAGCCCGAGCGCGAGGTGTGCTCGGAGAGTAGCTCGGGAAACGGTAGTATTGAAAAATACGCGTCTATTCTTAAAGGATTGCTTTTGGTTGATGAATGCGCCTTAAAGCAGCTTTCACGCAGTATTTCAAGACCGCCAGAGGCGGTCGTTGACGAGATCAACGAGATATTCGTTGAGCTTATGGGCGATATAGCTATTGAGGAACAAGACGGCTCATATCGCATCATTGAGGACTATAAGGATTATGTAAAGGAGATAATATGAACAACGCAAACGATATACAAAGAGTTCCTAAAAGAATACTCACATCACTTCTTGCATCTCTATCAGCAGGTGTTGTGCCGCGTGCAGGCGCGCCTTATGTTGCGATAGGAAGAAGCAACGAGATATCGGCGCTTCTTTCCGACCTTGAACAGATAAACGAGGGCGGCGGAGCTATGCGATTTATAGTTGGAAGATATGGAAGCGGAAAAAGCTTTCTTATTCAACTTGTCCGCGGATACGCTCTTGAAAGAGATTTTATAACGGCAGATGCCGACCTCTCCCCCGAAAGAAGACTTTACGGCACGGGAGGAAGCGGCGTTGCTACTTATCGCGAGCTTATAAAAAATATGGCGTCAAAATCCTCGCCTGACGGCGGAGCGTTGCCCAAAATAATCGCTCGTTGGATAGAGATGTTAAAGACCGAGCTCGTGTCAAAGGGCGTAGATGTTGACAGCGAGGAGTTTGGTGTAAGATTGAACACGCTTGTCGCAGAAAAAATGCGAGAGGTGGAATTCATGGTGGGCGGATTTGATTTTGCTCGCGTTATAACCGAATATTATAAGGCAATATCAAGTGGCGATGACGATAAAAAGACAGCTTGTCTTTGCTGGCTCAGGGGAGAATTTACCACTAAGACCGAGGCGAGAAATGCGCTCGGAATTGGAGTGTCGGTCATAATTGACGATGATAACTGGTATGATTTTCTAAAACTTTGGGCGGTGCTTGTAAGGTCCATGGGTTACAGAGGACTTGTCGTATTTATTGACGAGTGCGTAAATCTTTACAAAATAAATCACCGTGTAAGCCGTGAGAATAACTATGAAAAGATATTGTCAATGTTTAACGATACGCTTCAAGGCAGAGCGTCGGGGCTTGGGCTCGTGCTTGGCGGAACACCGCAGTTTATGGACGACACGAGGAGAGGACTTTTCAGCTACGAGGCGCTGAGGAGCCGTCTTGAAGATAGCAGATATAATTCCGAGAGATTTAATAACTATATCGGACCTGTAATAAGGCTTAAACGTCTTAGTGATGATGAGCTTTTTGCGCTCATGTCCAGAAGAAACAAGCTCTCCTCACAAAATTACGGCTGTCCGTTGCTTTTGAGTGAGGAGCAGATGGCGCAATTTCTTAAAATATCGCTTGCTCGCGCAGGGGCTGACAGTATGATAACTCCCAGAGAGATAATAAGAGATTACATGACGGTACTGAATATCATGATGCAAAACGAGGGAGTGGACTTCGGCGAGGTCATTGGCAGAGCGGAGCTCTCCGAGCCGAATGCCGCAGATAGCGCCCAAGAGATCAAGCGCGCAGGAAGCTTCAGCGCAGCCGACATTGAATTTTAAGGAATACGGACTATGACAGAGGCAGATAGAATTTTTGAAAAATTCCCCCCATTCATAAAGGAATATATTTATTCACATTCGTGGGACACCTTGCGAGATGTGCAGCTGTTTGCGGCTGATATTATATTTAATACGGACGAGAACCTGCTTTTGACATCGTCAACGGCGAGCGGAAAAACAGAGGCGGCGTTCTTTCCCATACTTACCGACATATGGAACAGACCGTCAAAGGGGATATCTGTTTTGTATATAGCGCCACTGATAAGCCTTATAAACGACCAATTTTACAGA
>JAGCJD010000100.1 GCA_017648425.1 Clostridia bacterium
GCACGCAGAGGGGAATGCTGCGCAGATATACTTTGTCTCACCGTCGGGGTATTCAACACCGAGAATGAGCATATGCTCTGCCATCCAGCCCTCTTTGCGTCCGAGGTAGGAAGCTATACGAAGCGCAAAGCACTTCTTTCCAAGAAGAACATTTCCGCCGTAACCGGAGTTAACAGACCAGATAGTGTTGTCCTCGGGGAAATGACAGATATAACGATTCTCCTCGTCTATATCAGCTCTTGCGTGAAGTCCCTTTATAAAGTCACCGCTCTCGCCAAGAGCTTCAAGAACATTGTTGCCAACACGCGTCATGATGAGCATGTTGAGAACGACATAAATAGAGTCAGTAAGCTCAATACCGTATTTTGCAAAGGGTGAGCCGACAATACTCATGGAGTAAGGAATAACATACATTGTTCTTCCCTTCATTGAGCCCGTGTAAAGCTTTGTGAGCTTTGCGTAGCACTCCTTGGGATCCATCCAGTTATTTATGTTACCTGCGTCCTCCTTTTTGGAAGTACAGATAAAGGTTCTGCCCTCAACGCGCGCAACATCATTGACAGCAGTTCTGTGCAAATAGCAGTTAGGAAGAAGCTCCTCGTTGAGCTTGATCATTTCGCCCGTTGAGCACGCCTCTGCTCTGAGCGCCTCTGCCTGCTCGTCTGAACCATCGATCCAAACAATCTTGTCAGGCTGTGTCATAGCAGCCATCTCGTTGATCCAATCAAGAACATACTTGTTTTTGGTCATGTCTTTTTTCTCCTCTTTTATAACAATTTTTTATTAACATTAGTTATTGCTGTCGGGGCATTTCTATTTACACACTTCGTACCCCATTGTATATTTTAATACAATTATATGATTTTTGCAATAGAAAAAGCATAAAGGTTACATTTTTTTAACATTTGCTATATACGGAGTAAATTTTTTTATTTTAAAATGATATTACAAATGCTTTTGGAGGTACAAATGGAAAGGCTTACAAAAAGCGAACAGCGTGTTTTGGATTTTTTAAACGAATATATTGAAAGAAACGGATTTTCTCCAAGCGTACGCGACATAACCTATTCGCTTGGCTTTGCAAGTCCTTCGACAGTTCACCTCTATCTTTCCCGCTTGCAGGACAAGGGATATATTGAGCGAGAGCCCAGCAAAAGCCGTTCATTCCGCCCAACTCAAAGAAAAGGCTCGGGAATACCGCTTGTCGGCAGAGTTCACGCGGGGCTTCCCGTTGAGGTGGACGAAAGCATTGAGGCTTACATAGATGCAGGATCGCTTGACTACCCTATGCAAGACCTTTTCGCTCTCAGGGTGGTCGGAAGCAGCATGGCGGACGCGGGGATAATAGAAAACGATATCGTTATAGCCTTAAAAGTCACAGAGCCTAAAAACGGCGATATAGTTGTTGCCATGGTGGATAACGAGGTAACAGTAAAGACCTTCTACCGTGAGAACGGTTATATTCGCTTACAGCCCGAAAACAAAGATTTTGAGCCTATCATCGCAAAAAATGTAACTATTCTTGGAACGGTCGTAAAGCTTACAAGAGAATATAGATAACAAAAAGAGCAGTTCGTGAGAACTGCTCTTTTGTTGTTTTATTTTACAACTATGTTTACTATCTTATTAGGAACGGAAATTTCCTTGATTATGGTCTTACCCTCGATGAACGATGCTACCGATGCGTCAGCCTTTGCCATAGCAATAGCCTCGGCAGCAGGCATATCAACGGGAATGCTTATCTTTCCTCTGAGCTTTCCGTTTACCTGAACAACTACCTCAACAGTGTCGTCCGCGGTCTTGCTCTCATCGTATGTCGGCCATGGCTCAAACGCTATCGTATCTTCATGTCCGAGTATCTGCCAAAGCTCCTCGCCGATATGAGGACAAATGCAGGACAAGGTCTTTATAAGTCCCTCGGCATATACCTTGGGGCACTTACCCTCCTTGTAGACCGCATTGACAAATATCATCATCTGTGAGATCGCCGTATTGAAGGCGAGCTTTTCAAAATCCGCGGTTATCTTTTTAATGCTCTTATGGTATATCTTTTCAAGAGCTCCGCCCTCGCCATCGGTAAGATTTTCGGGTTCTGTAAAGAATGTCCATACACGGTTAAGGAACTTTCTTGCTCCCTCAACGCCCTGATTGCTCCAAGGCTTTGAAACCTCAAGCGGTCCCATAAACATCTCGTAAAGACGAAGCGTATCCGCGCCGTAATCACGAACAACATCGCTGGGATTCACAACAAATTCAGGGTAACGCTTACCCATCTTTATGCCGTTTGCGCCAAGTATCATTCCCTGATGCACAAGCTTTTTAAAGGGCTCTTCGGTCGGAGCAAGTCCCTTATTATAAAGGTATCTGTTCCAAATTCTAGAATACATAAGATGTCCGACAGCGTGCTCAGGTCCTCCGATATAGAGGTCAACGGGCATCCAGTGTTTAAGTAATCTTTGATCCGCAAACTCCTTGTCGTTGTGAGGATCAATATAGCGCAAGAAGTACCAGCTTGATCCGGCAGAGCCTGGCATGGTAGAGGTCTCTCTCGTTCCCTTTACGCCATTTTTATCATACTGCTTCCATTCGGTCGCATTTTCAAGCGGAGCTTTTCCATTAGTTCCCTTGTAGTTTTCAAGCTCGGGAAGAATGAGCGGAAGCTCACTGTCATCAAGAACATGAATCTCTCCGTCCTCACCGTGAACAACGGGAACGGGATCTCCCCAATAGCGTGGTCTTGCAAATATCCACTCTCTGAAATGGTAGTTTACCGTTCTCTTGGCAACGCCCATTTCTTCAAGCTTGCAGGTGATCGCTTCCTTTGCTTCCTCAACAGTAAGTCCCGTAAACTCCTCGGAGTTTATGAGCTTATATCCGCGTCCCAAATACTCTCCCTTTTCAAACGCCTTTTCGGAAACATCGACATGGCCGAGCTTTTCATCTCCGTCAATAACTTGAAGCATATCAATGTTATGCGCGATAGCATATTCAAAATCTCTCTGGTCGTGAGAAGGAACTGCCATTACCGCGCCCGTTCCGTAATTTGCAAGGACGAAGTCGCCGATAAACATTCTTACCTCTCTGCCGTTTACGGGGTTGATACAGGTCACACCTTTAAGCTCACAGCCCGATTTTGTCTTGTTGAGCTCGGTTCTGTCCATATCGTTCTTTTTGAGAGTTTCCTCGATATAAGCCTCTACCTCGCTCTTGTTTTCAATTCTCGGCATGAGTGATTTTATTATCTCGCCGTCAGGAGCAAGCACCATGAATGTAATACCGTATATCGTTTCGATGCAGGTAGTGAATATGGAGAATTCTCCTCCGCCGACTATCTGGAATTTGACCTCAACTCCCGTTGACTTACCTATCCAGTTCTTCTGCATAAGCTTTGTAGATTCAGGCCAATCTATATCGTCAAGTCCTTTGAGCAGCTCCTCTGCAAACGCAGGCTGGTTTATTACCCACTGCTTCATGTTCTTTCTTACAACGGGATATCCTCCGCGCTCGGACTTTCCGTCAATGACCTCGTCATTTGAAAGCACAGTTCCGAGCTCCTCACACCAGTTTACGGGCATATCTATATACTGGGCGTAATTGTCAAGGTAGAGCTGCTTGAATATCCACTGCGTCCATTTGTAGAATTCAGGGTCGCTGGTTGCCAGCATCTTGCTCCAATCGTAGTCAAAGCCGAGCTCCTTGAGCTGTTTTGAGAATGTACCGATATTCTTCTCGGTAAATCCGTTGGGGTGATTACCCGTATTTACCGCATACTGCTCAGCAGGCAAACCGAACGAGTCGTATCCCATAGGGTGAAGCACATTGTAGCCCTGCATTCTCTTCATTCTTGAAACTATATCGGTAGCCGTATATCCCTCGGGGTGTCCTGCATGAAGTCCTACTCCTGACGGATACGGAAACATATCGAGAACATAATATTTGGGCTTGGAGAAATCCCACACATCAGTCTTGAATGTCTGGTTCTTTTCCCAATACGCTTGCCATTTGCTTTCGATTTCACTATGATTGTATTTCATTTCTATAAACTTCCTTTAAATTATTGTCAATCAGTATAAAGCTTGTCAAGATTATAAAAATCTCTAGCCTCGCGGCTGAATATATGAACTATAACATTGCTGTAATCAAGCACGAGCCACGAATTGTTGTCGCGTCCCTCAACTCCATAAGCGTCAATTCCGCGAAGTCCTATTTTGTATTCAACCTCGCCCGCGAGCGCCTTTATCTGTGTGCTTGAATTTCCCGTGCACACTACAAAATATTCTGCAATTACAGTTTTATCCTCGACATAAAGCACCTTTATATCATGTCCTTTTTTGGAATCAAGGACCTCGGCTATCGCCTCTGCAACCGCCTTTGCGTCCGAAGCATCAAGCGGTGTCATGCTCTCGGTATTGATAATTTCTCCGTTTTCAAAAATCTCCATATTTTCTATCCTTTACAAGTTCATTAACCTACATTGTAATGCAAAAGCAGATATTTGTCAATACCAAATTGATTTTTTAGTATTACTTAGGTGACAAATCTCGTAGCGTCACTTACTATTTCCGAAACGGGTATTACGGAAAACTCTGCATATTCAAAGTAGATGCTTTCAAAATTTTGGTAGCGATCATTTAAAAATTTCTGTTGGCTGTCAAACTCCCGTGTCGCGCCGAAATACTGCTTGAATATATCCGCGCAGGCGTCCCTTGATATAACATAATAGCTCGCTCCGCTTTGAGTGGCGACTGCCTCTTTACCCGGAAGCGTGATCATATATACGCTATCCGAATTCATTTCAAGTATTTCAGTTCCTATTGATATCATGTCGGAAACACCGAGGTCTGTTTCAACGCCTTCAAGAGCGCTTGCAAGCATCGCCCCCGATACTGGCGAAAGGCTTTCGGTAAGCTTTTGAAAAAACGCCGCCATAAACAGCTTTTGCGCATCTATCCTTCCAAGATCTCCATCAGCATATCCCGAACGAAATCTTACAAATTGGCGCGCAGCCGCGCCGTCAAGGTGTGTCGTTCCCTTTTTGAGGTCGATATACAGCCCCTGCTCCGCATCGGTATATTTCATATCGCGGGAAAGCTCTAAATCAACTCCGCCCAAGGCATCAACAACATTACCAAATGTGTCAAGTCCAATACATGCATAGTGGTGTATCTCCACGCCAAAAGCATTACTTAAAAATTGAGCCGTCTGCTCTGCTCCGTCCAATGAGGAATAAGCTCCGTTAATCTTTTTGTAGCTTGCCTCGGTATATTCGGCATAGGTATCACGCGGTATCTGAACGACTGTCACTGAGCCCTTAGTCTTATTTATACCTACAAGCATCATAACATCACACAGTCCCGCCTCGCTGTCAAGCCCCAAAAGCAATATGTTGCACATATCATCATTTGAAGCTGTTACAACTTTGGAGCGTTGCTCCGCAGAATATGCTCCCGCGCTATCGTCACTTCCATTTATAACTACGGTTACGACAAATATACAAACTACAACCAACGCTATAATTGCGAAGACTGTGAAAAATACTTTTTTTGAAATTATATTCATTTCGATCCCTCTGTTCCCATATTCCTTGATTTTTATTAGAATATGTAAACAAGCGATCGAACTTATCGATTTGCGAGTGCTTCTCTTATAAGATAGTTTCGCGCTTCAACCGTGTCGCGACTTATCGGAAGTCCGTCCATAAGCAACGCCGATATAGTCATATCGAACGATGCTATAAGAACAGTTCTCAGATGCGCCACCCTTTCGACATCTGTCATTTTTTCGGGCTCTGACGACATAAACATCTCCCTGAGCCTTACGCAATCCTCAAATGTCCTTGACATATCTATATAGTCCGCAAGATATATAAGCTTTTCCAAAAGCGTCATATCTGCTCTTCCCGTTGTATGCCAACGCACAGCGGAAATGATCTCCTCCGTTGCAAACTCAGCGTATTCCTCGGGTATGATCACGGCAGCCGTACGCGCATGAAAGGTCTTAGGAGCAAAAATTGCATCGGCGTCAAGCTCAATGTCATGCTCCGCGCATATCTTTAAATGATAGTCAGCAGAGTATTCCTTGGTAATATCGTGCAAAAGCGCCGCAGCGCGCAGCTCGTTTATTTTGTCGGGAGCATAAAGTGCGCCAAGATACTCAGCCATTTTTTCAACCTCTGCCGTATGCTTGAAGCGTTTGGCAGACATTCTGTTATTCACACTATTCCTCAACTCATCAAGCATTTTCTGAGTTATCATAAATATAATCCGTTTTCCTTTATAAATTTTTCCACCGAAGGGGGCACAAGATGCGATATATCTCTGTTCTCCTTGACGGCGCGGCGTATATCGGTCGAGCTCAGCTCTATTGGCTCAGTCAATATTTTGCGGAACATAACACCGTATTTTTGATAATACTCGTTTATTTTCGCAACTATTCTGTTTCCAATAAGAGGATCGTTTTCTCGGCGGACATAGACGGGGTAGCACATTTTGAATATTTCATCAAACTTGTACCATGTGTCAAAAGTCAGAACCATATCCGTTCCACACATTAAAAACAGCCTTGTGTCGGGGCGTTGAAGCTCCCTCAATGTATCATATGTGTAGCTCTTTCCGCCCCTTTTTATCTCAC
>JAGCJD010000101.1 GCA_017648425.1 Clostridia bacterium
GACTTTGTACCACCCCAGGCTCAAAGACCTGCGGAGCGATAACCGCTGTGCTTCATTATTACGGCGCGCCCGAAAGGCTTTTCCGAGTATCGGCACACAAGTTTGTTCCCCCGCCAAAGGTGGAATCAAGCGTTGTTCGTATTCGCTTACACCGAGAAAAGCCTTGTGTTCCCGACAGCGAAGCGGTGTTCTTCCGCACGGTAAGAGCGGCGTTTGAGCAGAGAAGAAAAACTCTCCCCAATGCGCTCAGCGCGGTGTTTGGGGAGCTTACCAAGGAGCAACTGACCGAGGCGGTGGTCGCCTGCGGACATTCGCCCGATATTCGTGGTGAAAGACTCTCGGTTGAGGAATTTTGTACGCTTTCCAACGAGATTGCAAAGGTTATAAATTCAAAATAAAAAATAACGGTGGAATATTTCGCGCCTTGATAACGCGGATATACCACCGTTTTTATTTAGTTAGCTTTTCCAAGTTGCGGACAAAGCCCTCTCACCCGCTTCGCTTTGCTCATCGGGAGCTCTCCCAAAGGGCGAGCCTCTGATTAGAGAGAGCCAAATATTAGATTGCGCAGTAATCAAAAAGCCTCCCACTTCGGGGGAGTGTGGCATACGTTGCAAGCAACAAGTGACGGAGAGGGCTGAACACATCGCCCTCTCACCCGCTTCGCCTTGCTCATCGGGAGCTCTCCCAAAGGGCGAGCCTTTATTATGGTACAGCGAATGAATTAAAGAACAGCGAACAAAATAAAAGCGTATCACCAAAAGGCTCCCTCCGGGAGGGAGCTCCTGCGGAGCAGGTGAGGGAGAGCGCGTGCACAAAAAGATAGCAATTTTTTTATTATTGCGCAGGCTCCTTCCGTCTTGCTTCGCAAGCCACCTCCCTCTCGGAGGGAGGCAATAGTACAGCGCACAAATTAAAAATATCAATCAAACCCATTTTTGAAGTTTTTTGGCTTACCTTTTTTTCAAAAAAGGTAAGTGGCATACCTTTTTCCCAAAAAAGGTATGAAAAGCGGGAGAAAGGAGGTATGTTCAATGAATAAGCAAGAGAAGATATGGGAAGAGCAATACATAGACAACGACAAAGAGCGCAGGATCAGGCTTAAAAGAATAGCCAGAGAGCTTGGCGTATCATATATTTTTGTCATTCTGCTTTACAACAGAGGATATACCAATATAGACCAAATGAGGGCGTTTCTTCGCTATGATACCGAGGATTTCCACGACCCATTCCTGCTTTGCGATATGCGAGAGGGTGTTGAGCGAATACTTGACGCGATAGCACAAAAGCAAAAGATATATATATACGGCGACTACGATGTGGACGGCGTGACCTCGGTCAGCACGCTCTACCTTTATCTCACCTCGCTTGGCGCTGATGTGGGAATAAAGATACCCAAGCGTGACGGCGAGGGATACGGCGTATCTGAGGACGGAGTAAGAGCTATTGCGGAGGACGGAGCAAAGCTTATCATAACCGTTGACACGGGAATAACCGCGAACAAGGAGGTCGAGCTCGCGAAAGAGCTTGGCGTGGACTTTGTTATTACCGACCACCACGAGTGTCACGGGGAGATTCCGCGCGCGTGCGCTGTCATAAACCCCCACCGTCCCGATAATAAATATCCCTTCTGCGAGCTAGCGGGAGTAGGTGTAGTATTCAAAACGGTATGCGCCATAGAAATACAAAGGTGCAGACGCACGGGAGTTTTCTGGGTAGAGGGAATAAAGAGAGTTTCTAAGGAATATTGCGACCTTGTCGCTGTCGGAACGATAGCAGATGTCATGCCGCTGTGTGACGAGAACAGACTTATAGTAAGTCTTGGTCTTTCAAAGCTCTCGCGAGGCGAGGGACGCCCGGGACTTATCGAGCTGCTTGATGTTACCAGCAGAAGACAGGACAGCGCGCCTGACAGAAAGGTCACTTCGTCAATGATAGGCTTCGGGGTAGCTCCAAGACTTAACGCGGCGGGCAGAATGAGTGACGCGCTCATAGCGGTCGAGCTTTTGCTTGCCGAGGATATAGACGAGGTAGCCGATTACACTGACGAGCTTTGCAGAATAAACAAGCAGCGTCAGGAGGAGGAGAACAGAATAGCTGAGCAGGCGTTTGCAATGCTTGACAGCGGAAAATACGACAACGACAGCGTTATAATTCTTGACAGCGATACATGGCAACCTGGAATTATAGGAATTGTTTCCTCACGAATAACCGAGAAATACGGAGTGCCGTCCATTCTCGTGTCATTTAGCGGTAACATGGGAGATACGCCCGAGGCGGACGATGACGGCAAGGGCTCGGGAAGAAGCATAAGAGGAATAAATCTCGTGGACGCTCTTGACTCGTGTAATGACCTTTTGGTAAAGTACGGCGGACATGAGCTTGCCGCGGGGCTTACTGTAAAGAGGGGAAAGATAGACGAGCTTCGCAGGCGTCTTAACGAATACATAAGCGAACGCATGACAGAAGAAATGAGAAGCGTGAGCGTTGTGGTCGATTGTGAGCTTGACAGTAAGGATATAGACCTTGAACTTGCATACGAGCTCGGCAGACTTGAACCGTTCGGACAGAGCAACCCCACTCCGCAGTTTACAATGAGATGCGTGAGCGTAAGGCGTGTGTCGTTCATGGGCGGCGGAAAGCACACAAGGCTTGTTCTCGAGCATGACGGCGATATACTCAATGCTGTCTGCTTCGGCGTTGGAGAGGAAGATTTCGGTATTCATTCGGGAGAGCTCGTTGACATTATGTTCAGCGTAGATGTCAATGAATTCAGAGGAACAACGAGCGTACAGCTTATAATTCACGATATAAAGCGCTCGGAATTCAACGCAGATACCGTCAAGAGATTGAGATACGATTACTCAAAGCTTAAAAACGGACTTTGGATCTCTGATACCGAGGATATTATTCCTACCCGCGAGGATTGCGCGAAGGTATATACCTTTTTGCGCAAGGAATTCAGAAACGAAAGAAATACCATGAATATAATAGAGATACTCAGGGAGCTCAACTTATATGATTGGGACGGAATAAATTATTTGAAGCTTAAAACTGTGTTCGATATATTCAACGAGCTTCAAATATGCACTATTGAGGAGATAGAAAAAGAGATATACCGATACGACATATATTTTAACCCCAAAAAGGTGGATATTGAGCGCTCGACAATACTCAAAAGGCTGAGACACCAGTGCTTCAGCGCCCTGAAAAAAGAAAAGCAGTGAGGTTTTTATGGCAGAATGCTGTGCTCCGTGCAATATCGACAATTTAATAGATAAGCTCAAAAAGTCGGGTAATAATTATGACTTTGACAAGATAAAGGAAGCGGCGGATTTTGCCGCGGGACTGCACGAGGGGCAGTTCCGTGTCAGCGGAGAACCGTATATTTCCCACCCCATAGCGGTGGCTGAGATAGTTGCGACACTTGGACTTGACACAAGCTCTATTTGCGCGGCTCTCCTGCACGACACGGTGGAGGATTGCTCGGATAAGACCGACCTTGGAGAGATACAGAGGAGATTTGGCGAGGAGGTCGCTATGCTCGTTGACGGGCTTACCAAGCTCGTAACGCTGGAAATAGAGGACAAGGAGGAGGCTCATATTGAAAACCTCCGAAAAATGCTTCTCGCAATGTCGCGCGATGTAAGAGTAATATTCATAAAGCTGTGCGACAGACTTCATAATATGAGAACGCTTGGCGTAAAGTCTGACCCGAAAAGACGCTCGACAGCGCTTGAAACTATGCATGTATATGCTCCGCTCGCACACAGACTTGGAATGCAGAAGATAAAGCAGGAGCTTGAAAACCTCTGTATTTCCTATCTTGACCCCATAGGATACGAGGAGGTTGAGACTTACATAAACGAAAAGCTTGGTGAGAGCCGTGATTTTATTGACCATGTTACCGAGCAGGTAAAGCAAAAGCTCAGCGAGAACGATATACATTACGAGCTTAAAGGAAGAATAAAATCCGCGTACAGCATATACCGTAAGATGTATAATCAGAATAAGAGCTTTGACGAGATATACGATTTTTACGCTATGAGAATAATAGTGGATACGGAGCTTGAATGCTATACATCGCTCGGACTTGTGCATGAGATGTTCAAGTCAGTGCCCGGTCGCTTTAAGGATTACATATCCACGCCAAAGCCGAATATGTACCGCTCGCTTCACACAACGGTAATAGGAAGCGATGGAATTCCGTTCGAGGTACAGATAAGAACGCATGAGATGCACCGAATAGCCGAATACGGAATAGCCGCGCACTGGAAATACAAGTCGGGTGAGAAGTCGGGCGCGGATATGGACAAAAAGCTCGAGTGGATATCAAGGCTTATTGAAACAGAGAGCAGTGTCAGCGACCCCGACGAGTTCTTCAACACGCTCAAAACGGATATTTTTCAGGACGAAACATTTGTCTTCACGCCCAAGGGAGATGTTCTCGCGCTTCCGCAGGGAGCAACGGTCATTGACTTTGCGTATTCCATACATTCGGGCGTAGGAAACTCCATGATAGGCGCTAAGATAAACGGAATGATAGTTCCCATAGACACCTGCCCCGTAACGGGAAATATAGTAGAGATACTCACCTCGCAGTCCTCAAAGGGCCCCAGCCGCGACTGGCTGAATATCGTCAAGACCAGCGAGGCGAGAACAAAGATACGCGCGTGGTTCAAAAAGGAAAAGAGAAGCGAGAATATAATTGCCGGTAAGGCGATGGTGGACGCGGAGTTCAAGCGCTGGCGTCACCCCTACACGGAAACACAGCGTAACGAGATAGTTGCCACTGTCGGACAGCGAATAGGCTACAACAGCGCGGACGACCTTTACAACACGCTCGGATACGGCGGAGTTACGCTTTCCAAGGTGGCAAAAAAGCTTCATGACGAGTTTGAAAAGACCATAGCCGCAGAGCCCGAGCCTAAGGCGGAGATTACCGCCGAGGATATAAAGACGAGCGCTCCACGCAATATCAAAAAGGCGGGTGGAATTGTCGTTGACGGCGAATACGGCTGTCAGGTAAAATTCGCAAAGTGCTGTAATCCGCTCCCAGGGGACAGCGTTGTGGGCTTTATTACCAAGGGATATGGCATATCCATACACAAAAACGATTGTCCCAATTTTATATCTATGTCGGCTATTCCCGAGAATTCCGCACGAACAGTGGAAGCGCATTGGGAGAGCGGAGCTGGGGCATCGACCTCGGATATGTACGAGGCTCAGCTTGCCGTATATGTCTTTGACAGACTTGGAATAGTAGCGGATATATCGGTAGCGCTTTCGGAAATGAGGGTGTTCCTCTTGCAGATAAACACGACTAAGAGCGGAAGCGACAAGACGGTGGTAAACCTTAAAATAAGCTGTAAGAATGTAGAGCATTACCGCTCGATAGTTGCGCGCTTGCGCGCTATTGAGGGCGTTGAGGATGTAACGAGAGGATATTCCTAAGAGAATAAAACAAAAAGGCGAGGTAAGATAATGACGGCAGTAATTCAAAGAGTTTCTTCTGCGAGCGTCCGTGTTGACGGCGAGCTTGTGGGCAGATGTGGTAAAGGTCTTTGCATTCTTTTGGGCGTTGCCAAGGGCGACACCGAGCAGGATGCCGATGCTTTGATGATAAAAATAGCGGGACTTCGCATCTTTAATGACGAGAACGGAAAAATGAACCGCTCGATAAGAGATGTTCGCGGAAGCATGCTAATAGTACCCAACTTCACTCTGCTCGCTTCATATAAAAAGGGCTACCGCCCCGATTACATGGGTGCTGAAGCGCCTGAGCGCGCGGAGAGGCTTTATAACTACTTTTGTGGGCGCATGGAGCTTTTAGAGTCATTACCAATCTCAACGGGTGTGTTCGGCGCGGATATGGAATTGCAGATAAACAACGACGGCCCTGTGACGATAGTCATGGAAAGCAGCGTCCTGCTTGGCAAAAAATAATATAAAAGTCTTAAAGGAGTATTTATGATAA
>JAGCJD010000102.1 GCA_017648425.1 Clostridia bacterium
AACGGTATTGCTACCGTGGGTAACGGTAATGGCAATATGCTTGTGTATAATGGTGACGGCACCGTTACCGACCTTGATAATTGTAATGACGAATATACTCTGATGTTCAATATGGAGGTCGATACTACAAACGGCTGGACATTGAACCCAAGTCAGAATGCGTATTTCTACTATCACGGCGGAACGGGAAATATTACAAGCGCCCTGATATTCGAGTCTACGGGAGAAAACACGGTTCGTCCTCGCTACCGTATGTTCTGGGGCAGAGGAAACGGACCTGTATCCGACAATGTAAACTCAGCCATGACGGGCTATAACACCTTTGCAATATCAGTAGAGGTAAAAAATGGCGTGGAATGGGCAACCGTTTATGTAAACGGCGTTGAGGCTTATAAGACCGATGCGGCGTCAGGTAGCGGAAGCATAATGAACTCCTTGGCAGTCTTGCAATTCGGCGCAGGACAGCTCACGAACGGTCTTGACTGGGGAGTATGGGCAAACTACGAGGATATAAGGCTTTATGACAGAGCTTTTTCGGCAGACGAAATATTCGACCTGCAAAACACCATAAATAATAGCTTAATGAACAAGGGCTCTGATGTAATACTTTTCGAGGGCGTTCAGTTCAGAAATACTACCGATAAAAAGGTTGATATTCGCTTTGTGGCAAAAGTTCCAAAGGCGAGATTTACCGAAATGGGCTTTGACTTTGATATCGTGAGATACAATAAAGCAGACGAAGCTCAGGGACGCGTTGAAAATGTCAATGTAAAGTGTGAGGTGGCTTACAAAAAGCTGGCATACGACAAAGGCTATTACAACGCAGGATATGGCTCGTATTACCTCGCGGTAACGCTTGAGGATGTCGAGTTTACGGATAATATCAACTACTACACATTTGATTTTATATCTTACGCCAAGGGAACTTCAAGCACCTACTATGGCGACAAGTACAGATTAAAGGTCACGGACAGCAAAAAATGTTATTTCATGTTTTTGCAAAATAATGAGGGAGAGCTTATGGCAGCAGATAAATTACCCGCAGGCGAGAACGAATTGCTTGAGGGATATGTAAAATTCCAATCCGATAACGGAACTCAGGCAGCGCCTTGTTGGGACTTCCAGGGCGGACTTATTCAGGACGTAATGGGCGAGGAACATGCTCAAAACATGATGAAGAGCTATGCTGACGCAGGCTACACGAGAATATATGTTACCGTTCCTGGTGACGGACTTCCCGTGTTCTCTGATACGCGTTGCTCCGCAAACACCACCAAAAAGGACCGCAGATACGCGCAAAACCTTGAAGCGTGCGGCGGTAACATACTTAAATTCTACAATAGAGTAGCTCACGAGTACGGACTTAAAATGATAGCCGTTTACAAGCCGTACGAGGGCGGAGGCGGCGTATCTATCCCTGAGGGGCAGATAGCAGATAACTGCGACTTCTACGAGGATACGATTGGCGGACGCCGAGTATATTTTGATAACTTTATCAAAAAGCACCCCGAAATGCGTCTTGTAAGGCGTGATAACGGATATGTAGTTGATCCCAATAAGAATATCACAAAGATTGAGAGCGTGTTCGTTCTTGACGAGATAAGAAACTACAAGGGCGAGCTTGAGGGAAGCAGCTACGCAGGAAACTTCACAGCAGTAACCGCGGCTCAGATACAGTCTGCGTTAAGCGGCTCTGAGGGCATAAAGCTCTATGTTGGAACTGATAACCACACATACAGCGAGTACACGGGAAACAAGAACATTACATGGACGCAAGAGGTAAGAAATGTTTACGATGCAAACGGACTCCTCAAAATGGCGAATGCCAATGTCTATGTAATGAACATAACGGGACTTAACTTAAAACCTGATACATATATCGGAATGGTAATTCCCGAGGGAGTTAATACAAAGCTCCGTACAATTCCTTATTCCAACATAAGCCTTTACAGCGGAAACGAAAAGCTTACAACGAGCGTAACGCTCTATGTAAGAAATGTATGGGGCTTTGAGGAAACGGGAAGCACCCCCTACAATATACTCTGGGGATTTGAGAAAGAGCCTACCCACACTCAGGGAGCATCACTTTACGGCAAGTGGAATGATGTAAGATATGAGAGATGGGAAGGACACAACAACAGTATAAGCTTGTTTGACAGATTTACCAAGTACGGCTTTGAGTTTGAATACGCAGGAGCAGGAAACGGCGGTGAAGGCTGGGCAACGGCAAAGATATACGGAATTGCGGCAGGCAAGCCTCAGTATGTAGCAGGAGCATTGTGTGAAGGCTATGAGGAGGTAAGACAGCACTGGTTCGATTACACTGTATGGCTTCTTGACGAATGCGATTACGATGGAATTGAGTACAGAATGCTTAACCACTCAACATTCATAACCGACCCGATAAACTACGGTTATAACGAGCCGATAGTTGCAAAGTACAAGGAGCTTTACGGCGTTGATCTTAGCGACCCGAGCGTAGTTGTTACCGAGGAAATGTACGTTAAGATAATGAAGATAAGAGGCGACTTCTTTATGCAGTTCCTCGAGCAGGTCGATAAGTACACCGAGGCAACGGGAAAATCGTTCGGAATGCATGTAATTGACGCATACGAGGACGAGAGCAAGTGGAACATGGACCATACGAACATGAACTCACTTATCAGCCCATACAGACCAAAGATAA
>JAGCJD010000103.1 GCA_017648425.1 Clostridia bacterium
AAAACGATTGAGTATCGTTTTTAGACGGGAGGTAACGAAAATAAGGAGCTATGAAGCCGAGTGTATCGAGGCGAGCAAAGTGACTATATTTTCGGAAGTAAGCATGACAAAAAAGCGATGTCGCCGGTTCGCTCCTATGGAGCCCGGTCGCAGTCGTGTGTCGCATCGCATCGGCTCGGAGCACTCGCCTTGCGTTGCTCCCACTTTGCGCGACACCGCTTGAAAAAACGATATTTAATCGTTTTTTTCGCACTAACCCAGCAGGGGGAGCCAAAACAAGACCACCAATCGGTGGTCTTTGTTTTTGCTCTCCTCGTTGTACTTTGAACAGCGATATTACGACTAATACTTATGAGCTCTTTTCTTACTGAACTAAGCTCAGTCGGTAGGCGATCGAGAAAAACAACTGAGAATTGTTTTACTCTTTTCAAGGTTGACAAATTCGAGTATTTGTGATATAATAATACAGTTGATGTAATACTATCACTAAAAAATATAGTTTATAAAGAGGAGAATTAAAAATGGGTTTTTTAACAGGTAAAACCGCTATTATAACAGGAGCGGGATTTGCTACCTTGTCTGACGGAAGATGCAGATCTATTGGATACGGAATTGCGACCGCCTATGCCAAGGAGGGAGCAAATCTGGTTATAACGGGAAGAAATGTTGCAAAGCTTGAAAAGGCAAGGGAAGAGCTTGAAAGATTATATGGCATCAAGGTCCTGACATTTTCGGCAGATATTTCAGCAGGCTCTGATAATGAGGCAATTGCAACATCAGTTATTGAGGCTACTATCGCTGAATTTGGAAGAATAGATGTCCTTATCAATAACGCGCAAGCGTCAGCATCGGGCGTTACGCTTCAGGATCATACCACCGAGCAGTTTGATTTAGCCATTTATTCAGGACTTTATGCAACATTTTATTATATGAAGGCTTGCTATCCTTATCTTAAGGAAACACAAGGCTCAAGTATTAATTTTGCTTCGGGCGCGGGACTGTTTGGAAATTACGGACAGTGCGCTTATGCCGCTGCTAAGGAGGGTATCCGCGGTCTTTCAAGAGTTGCCGCTACCGAGTGGGCAAAGGACGGTATAAATACAAATGTAATTTGTCCTCTTGCTTGGACGGCTCAGCTTGAAAATTTTGAAAAGGCTTACCCCGAAGCATTCAAGGCGAATGTAAAGATGCCCCCCGCAGGACATTTTGGTGACTCCGAAACTGAAATTGGTCGTGTTTGCGTTCAGCTTGCATCTCCCGATTTCAAATATATGAACGGTGAAACACTTACACTTGAGGGTGGCATGGGACTCCGCCCATAAATTTGAATAAGTCGTAATCTAAGTTGAGCGGCACTTTTATCAGCGAAAAGTATAATAAAACAAGCGAAATGTGCTAGAAATCATTGATTTTTTGTGCTATAATGAGCAAAAATAATGCAAGTCAGCGTGTCGACTTGTTAAATTGATTGGAGAAGCTTAAATGTATAAGTATGAAACTCACCTTCACACATTCCCTATAAGCGGATGCGCTTCTGCCTCTGTAAGAGAATCGGTTGAATATTACAAGGAACTGGGATATGACGGAATTTTTTTGACCAATCATTTCCCGGGCTGTTATCCTAAGAGTAAAACACCGCCTACATACGAGGAGTTAATGAATAATTATTTTTCCGCTTATGAGGAGGCCTTGGAAATTGGCAAGGAAATTGGCATTAAGGTGTTTTGCGGAATTGAGATCTCATACGAGGGCATTGATTTTTTGGTGTACGGCTTAGACAA
>JAGCJD010000010.1 GCA_017648425.1 Clostridia bacterium
ACATTGGCAAGGCTCGGAATGTTTTTTTCAATAGCGTCTACCGTATCGGGATTGGCAAATGGCAACAGCTGAATCAGCACGCCTCCCGCAGATTTGCAGGTAAGGTCGGTATCAACAAGCACACCAAGTGCGCACACGGTAGGTATCTGCTCACTTACGGCATAATACGAGGCTATATCCTCCGCTATCTCACCGCTGACAAGCTCAATAGAGCCGTTGGTGGGCTCTTTACCTCCAAGGTCCTTTATAACATTCAAAAGTCCCTTTCCAACCGCCTTACCAACATCAAGCTTTCCGTTGCTTTTAAGCGGAACATCTACCTCGGGATTTTGTATATATCCTCTTACATTTCCATAATAATCAGACACTGCTATCACGCGTCCCGCAGGACCATCTCCGCCAAGAGATACAGTAATTGAATCATCTTTTTCTCCAAGCATACAGCCCATTATAGATGTTACTGTCAAGAGGCGTCCAAGTGTCGCCGTTGCGGTAGCCGTAGTATTGTGTATCTTTATTGCCTCATTTACTATATCAGTTGAATTAATAATATGTATTCTGGCGCTTCCATCTGCCGTCATGGCTCTGAGAATACTTGATCTAACCTTATTTTCCATATCTACCTCTTATTTTTTTGCTCTCGCGACAATGTAAAATCTGTCGCTCGTTTCCTTTATTTCACCAAAATCATAATTTGAAAATGCGCCCAATAACTCCATTCCGCTTTTATTCAGCATATCCGTAAGAGCTTTCAAGGTATAGCATCTTTCCCTTTGATGCTCATCGGAGCGAATATAAGATCCGTTCTCGTCCTCCTCAAAAAGCGTTAAATAAAAATCACATATTCCGCTATCCTTATCATATTCGTTCTGCCAACCGCAGTACACCGCGCTGTTTTCGTCTTCATCCTCAAGGATATACGCGTTGCTTGAATATATATTTTCAAATTTGTAGGGACTGTTTACATCAAAAATAAAAAGTCCGTTCGGATCAAGATAGTTATGCACGAGAGAAAATACTTTCTCAACATCCTTCTCGTCAAGCAGATAATTAATGCTGTCAAGACAACAAACGACCGCTCCTACTGTGCCGTAAAGTTCAAACTCTCGCATATCCTGCAAAAGATAGAGTATTCCCGAGGAGTTATATGAATACATTGCTTCGGAAAGCATATCCGAGCTTCCGTCAACACCTATCATATCGTATCCTCTTTTTGACAAGGCTCTCGTCATTCTTCCTGTTCCGCACGCAAGGTCTAAAACCAGGCTCGGGCGTTCGGGCAAATATTTATCAAAGCATCCTTCAAAAAAATCTGCCCACTTTTCGTAATCTATTTCTGCATTAAGCTTGTCATAAACACGAGCTAGCGCCTCGTATCCCTCGCAACCCTTCATTTTATCTCCTATCCTCACTAAAAGTCATGTGCCCGAATATTTTATAAACATCTCCCGCACCCATTACGACAGCCGTATCCCCATTTTTTAACTCACATTCGAGAATATTTGCCGCTGCCTCAAGGCTTTCGGCATAAACGGCATTACCACCGATACGCTCAGCCAAAAGAGCGGAGCTTACTCCGTAAGAGTTCTGCTCTCTTGCCGCATATATATCGACCAATACAACACGGTCACAGCTATCAAACGCGCGTGAAAAATCCTAAAAAAGCGCGTGGGTGCGTGAATAAGTATGAGGCTGATATACGCAATACAGCCTACCCTTGGTCAATTCCCTTGCTCCTTTTAGCGTTGTGGAAATTTCGGTCGGGTGATGTCCGTAGTCGTCATATACCTCCGCGCCGTTTATGCTTCCCTTATATTCCATTCTTCTACGCGCACCGCAAAAGCATTCAATCCCTTTGGATATCTGCTCGCCCGTAATGCCGCAAAGCATACAAGCTCCCGCCGCCGCAAGAGCGTTATATACATTATGGTATCCCAATGCGCTCAGATCGACATGACACAGCTTTTCATTAAGGTAAAGTATATCAAACGAATATCTGCCGCCTCGTGAGAAAAGATTTACGGCGCGAAGCTGAGCCTCTTGATTTTTTATACCAAAGCTCAATCTGTTTCCCTGATAATTTTTAAGCGAAGATATTACATTTTCGTCATCACAGTTATAAACGGTATATCCTTCATTGCCGACAAGAGATGCATATCTTGCAAATGAAGTCCTTATCTGCTCCATGCTCTTAAAATAATCTACATGGTCCATTTCTATATTCAATATAACTGCAATATTGGGGTTAAAATCAAGAAAGGAATCCATATATTCGCAGGCTTCAAAAACAAAATTTTCACTTTTGCCTACGCAATAAGCGCCGTTCATAGATGAGAGCTCTGCTCCCGAAAGAACTGTTGGCTCTGAATTGCATGAAAGCAATATTTCCGCGCACATAGATGTGCAGGTGCTTTTTCCGTGCATTCCCGAAACACCCACACGGCGTCCGTATCCCATCATTATATATCCGAGATAGTCCGCTCTTGATATACACGGTTTTCCCTCCCGCTGTGCGTAAGCATATTCGGGATTATCCTCCGAGATAGCCACCGTATAAACGAATGCGTCAAAGCCTCTTGCATTTTCCTCGGAATGACCGTAAAAAACTTCAACTCCCGAGTTGGCAAGCCTTTGCGTAATCTCTGTCCTTGTCCTGTCCGAGCCCGCCGTGATATACCCTCTTGAATGTGTTATATGAGCGAGAGAGGACATATTTATTCCGCCTATGCCAATAAAATATACACTTTTGCAATCTTTCAGCATTTTTGAAATACTTTCAGCTCCAAAATGTGTGTTCTTTACAGACATAACAGGTAATCTCCCCTCATAAATTCAAGTAAAATTCATAATACTGCCCATTGTGTTCACAGAAAAAACTCAAAACGATTGTATAACCGTCAAATTAATTCTGTATAATATATTCGTGAACATAAAATTTTATTGCAAAAAATTAGCAACGGAGGTATTATAATGCAAATTACAGACATTAAGATCAGAAAAGTTTTTGAAGACGGCCCAATGAAAGCAGTGGCATCTGCAACATTTGATGGTCAGCTTGCAGTACATGACATTAAGGTCATAAGCACAAAGGACAGGTTGTTTATCGTTATGCCAAGCAGAAAAAACCCTGATGGCACTTACAAGGATATTGTCCACCCGATAAATGCAGAATTCAGAAGCATTCTTGAAGAAAAGGTAATTTCCGCATATTTTGAGGAATGTGAAGCGATAAAAAGCGCTTCCGTATCCGAGCTTGACGATTGAACTCCTGCAAATATTCAAAAATTCTCTAAAGCCTGACGCATACGCGTCAGGCTTTTTCTATGTCTTAGGCGTCTATTTTCATATCTCCCGTTTTTACCCAGCCCATTTTTCTGAGTATCTCATTGAAGATAAACGAGAATATCGCGGGAGCAACGACAGACAAAACTACTATTCCTACCCATTTCATAACGCTGTCGGGGGTAGAGGATATCATTCCGATAGGTCCTACCAATCCACAAGTTCCCATTCCTGCAGAAACACCGCTACACTGTATTTTGAAAAGCATTGTGGAAAGAGGTCCGCATACAGCCGAAGCAAGGATAGGCGCTATCCATATCTGAGGCTTTTTGCATATATTGCCCATTTGAAGCATTGATGTTCCCAATCCCTGAGACACTATACCGCCCCATTTATTTTCTCTGAAGCTGATAACGGCAAAGCCCACCATTTGACAGCAACAGCCAACAGCCGCCGCTCCTCCTGCGAGCAAAAGTCCCTCTTTGGTACCGTCAAGAGCCGCAACCGCCAATGCGTCTGCCGAAAATATCATGCTGCATATTGCGGCGCTCGATATGGGAAGCGTTAGTATTATTCCCATTACGACAGAAATTACTATTCCCATGAGCAAGGGCTGGAATGTGGTTGCGACTGCTATGAATTTTCCAAGATAATACATAACATACGACACTATCGGACAAAGCGCAAAGCTAGCGATAAATCCGACAACGAGCGTAACAACGGGGGTTACAAGAATATCGATCTTGGTCTTTTTGGAAACGAGCATTCCTATTTCACAAGCAATAATTACCGCAAAGAATGCGCCCGCAGGGCCTGCCGCGTAAAACACGCCCGAGCCATCAGTTGCCGTTGCAGCCCATTTAAGTATTGAGCCACCCTCCTTGGCAATAATCGCTCCCATTGCATTGGACATAGCGCCTACTGCGGCGCATGAAAATATCACGAGCGGGTGCGCTCCGAGCTTATACGCAATTGCAACACCGATAGCCATTCCCGTTGCCATTTTTGCATAGGTGGCAATAGTGTTTAAAGCCTCAAACTCAGTATATGTATATAGTGTTCCAAAGATAGTACCGATAAGCAAGGAAGCAAAAAGTCCCAATGCCATAGCACCCATAGCCTCAATAAAATATCTGTGAAGATACTTTTTTACCGTTTTCATTTCAATCTCCTTTTTTTGCTCAACCGAATATCGGTATGTATTTTATTGCCTCATATATTACAGGCACTAAAAGCGCGGGTAAAAAGTTGCCTACGCGCACTGTCTTAGGTCTTAACAAATTAACACCCACCGCAAAGATAAGCACCGAGCCAACACCAGATAGCGTAAGAACGAGAGCATCTGACATAAAGTCGGCGATAAACACGCCGAACACGGTGAATATTCCCTGGTATATACCCACAGACAGCGCGGAAAACAAAGCGCCAACGCCATAAACCGAGGCAAGCACCATGACCATTATACCGTCAAGTATTGACTTTATAAACAATGTGGTAGAATCCCCCGTAAGCGCCTCGTCAATAGGTCCGCATATTGCCATAGCTCCAATACAAAAAATAAGCGATGCCGTTACAAATCCATCTACAAATCTATTATCGTTCCCTGCCTTGACAGTTTTTTTGAGCTTTTCTCCAATTCTGTCAAGTCTGCTTTCTATATTTATAAGTTCTCCGACAAGTCCCCCAAGGACAAGAGAAATTACAATAAGCATAGTGTGACCTGAGGTAAGCGAAGTGCCGTCAACGGAAAATATCATTTCAAATGCTCCTGCCGCTCCGATAAACACAACGGCAAGTCCGCACGCCTGCATCATTATTTCTCCGAACCGCTCTTTAAGTCCGCCTTTAAGCAAAAGCCCCATTAAGCCGAAAACAACTATTGCAACTACATTTACTATCGTTCCAAGTCCTACCATTTTTTCACCTTGCAAATAAATATTACCTTAAATTATACCACTTTTAAGCCTTTATTGCAATAGTTTTTACACCACATTTTGACGAAAAAACACATTTTAATCTTAAAAACTTGTAATTTAATATAAAAATATAAAATTCGCGCATATGCCCTTGACAATTCCTGCTTTCTAAGATATAATTAAATGATGTTTATATTTATTTAAGGAGAGACAAAGCAATGATAAAACTCACTTCAAACGGTGTATTTTTGGTTGACGGTAAGCCTTGCCAGACCTCGTCCGTTCCCGCGGCTGAGGCGCGCAAAAATACTATCGCTTATTCCGTAATGAACGCGCATAATATTTCCGATACAGAAGGACAAATGCGTATAAAATTTGATGCTCTCGCATCTCACGATATTACCTATGTTGGTATCATTCAGACTGCTCGAGCAAGCGGTCTTAAAGAATTCCCTATTCCCTACGCTCTTACCAACTGCCACAACTCTCTTTGCGCTGTTGGCGGTACTATCAACGAGGACGACCATGTGTTTGGTCTTTCTGCGGCAAAAAAATATGGCGGTATATATGTTCCCGCAAACCAGAGCGTTATACACTCGTTTGCCCGCGAGGAGCTCGCAGGCTGTGGAAAAATGATACTTGGCTCTGACTCTCACACCCGTTACGGCGCTCTCGGCACTATGGGTGTAGGTGAGGGTGGTCCTGAGCTCGTAAAGCAGTTGCTTAAAAACACATACGATATAAAAACGCCTGAGGTCGTTCTCGTTTATCTTACGGGAGCTCCCAAGCGCGGTATAGGACCTCACGATGTTGCAATAGCGCTTGTTGGCGCAACCTTTGCAAACGGATTTGTAAAGAACAAGGTTCTTGAATTTGTTGGTCCCGGAGTTAAAAATCTTCCCATTGACTTCCGTAACGGAATTGATGTAATGACTACCGAAACAACTTGTCTTTCTTCTATTTGGGAAACAGACGAGATAGTTAAAAAGCACTATGTGGCTCACGGACGCCCCGAGGATTACAAGGAGCTTCGTCCCGGAAGCGTTGCTTACTATGATTCCATGATAGAGATCGACCTTGACAAGATGGAATCCATGATTGCGCTCCCCTTCCACCCCTCCAACGCTTATACGATACACGAGTTCTTGGAGAATGCTGACGAAATTCTGGCAAAGGTAGAGGCCGAGGCGCAAAAGAAATTCGGAAAGTGTAAATTCAATTTGCGCTCAAAGGTCACAAAGAACGGAGTTCTTGCAGATCAGGGTATTATTGCAGGTTGCGCGGGCGGTATGTTTGATAGCATTGACGAGGCGTCTGCTATACTTAAAGGCAAGAGCACCGGCGCTG
>JAGCJD010000104.1 GCA_017648425.1 Clostridia bacterium
CATCTGCGCTCGACCCCGAAATGGTTGGTGAAGTGCTTGATCTTATGAAAGAACTTGCCAATGAGGGCATGACGATGGTAGTTGTAACGCACGAAATGGGATTTGCCCGCGAGGTGGCAGACAGAATAGTATTTATGTGTGACGGAGTTATCGCGGAGGAGGGAACGCCCGATGATTTTTTCAACTCTCCCAAGAACCCAAGACTTCAACAATTCCTGCAAAAAGTACTTTAATAAATAAAATAAAACGGGAGCTTTTACATAAGCTCCCGTTTTATTTTATAAAAATCAGTCCTGAGCGTCTTCTGCATGAACATCGACACATCTTACAGCAGAACGAAGAATTCTGATCTTCGTACGGTCGTGTCCAGTCTCAATCATAACTGTTTCTTCTTTGATGCTTACTATCTTACCGATTATACCACCAATAGTAGTGATCTCATCACCAACTTGAAGATTGTTTCTCATGTCGGCAATTTGCTTTTCTTGCTTCTTCTGCGGTCTTATCATAAAGAAATAAAGAGCCACAAACATTACAACGATAATAAGAATAGAAGTTATACTGCTTCCCATTTTATGTCCTCCAAAATGATTTTCTATATTATACCACATGTTTGTATTTATTGCAATAAAAATATTGTGAATAATTTGTTTAAATTTTGCTATATCAAAATTTAATTGTAAAACTGTTGAAATATTTATTACATTGTGCTATAATAATATAATAAGTAAGTTTTGGAGGATACTATGTCCAAGGATAATAAATATATCGAATGCGCTAAGATAATAAACACTCACGGCTGTCACGGTGCAGTAAAGCTTGAATCATGGTGTAACTCCCCCGATGACCTTGCTTTACTGAAAAAAATATATTTTTTTGTAAATGGTGAATATCAGCAAAGAAAAATAAAAAAAGCATCTGTATTCAAGCAATTTGTTATTGCCGAGTTAGAGAATGTTAATGATATGGACGCTGCGCTGGCGTTAAAAAACACCGTTGTTTACGCGCAAAGAGCGGACTTCAAGCTTGATGAAGGCGAATATTTTATAGCAGATCTTGTCGGTCTTTGCGTTGTTGACGCGGATACAGGCAAGGAATACGGTAAAATAAAGGAAATAATCAACAGAGGCGCTTCCGACATTTATGTAGTTCAAACCGAAAACAGCGAACGAATGATACCCGCGGTTGATGAGTTTATTATAAGAGTTGATATAACCAAAGGCGTTTTTGTAAAAACCATTCCCGGACTTCTTGATTGAGGTAAAATATGATTTTTGATATAATGACTCTTTTTCCCGAGCTTGTAGATAACATATTGGGAGAAAGCATAATTGGTCGTGCGCAACAAAGTGGCGCTATTCAGGTAAAATGCCATAATATCCGCGACTATTCCGAGGACAAGCACAGACGCGTTGACGACACTCCTTATGGAGGTGGAAAAGGAATGCTGATGATGGCGCCTCCAATTTTCGGCTGTTATGAGAACATTTTGAAAATCCGCTCCGAGATAACAGGGAAAAGGAAAGTCGTTTATATGTCCCCGGCTGGAAAAAGGCTTGATCAGGATATTGCCAATGAGCTTGCAGATTGCGAGCATCTAATAATCCTATGTGGTCACTATGAGGGTGTTGATAGGCGAATAATTGACGAAATAGTTGACGAGGAAATTTCAATATGCGACTATGTATTAACCGGTGGAGAGATACCTGCATGTATACTTGTAGATTGCGTTTCACGGCTTGTTGACGGAGTTCTTTCCGCGCCCGAATGCTATCTCGACGAAAGCATAACGAGTGGACTTTTGGAATATCCGCAATACACACGCCCATATGAATTCCACGGTCAAAAAGTACCAGATGTTTTAATTTCAGGACATCACGAAAACATTGACAAATGGCGTAAGCAAAAATCGATTGAATTAACTAAGGAAAGGCGTCCAGATCTATACGAAAAATATGAAAGGAGGGAATAAAATGAACAAAAGTAAAAATATTTCTGAGCAAAGCAGCCGTAAGAAAAAATCAAAAGGTATTGCAGGAATCAGCTTGATTTTTTTCTTGATTGACAAGCTTCAGGAAGCTGTTTACAACGCGCTCGTAAACGGATTTTTTGGATATATTTTTACATCATATTCCTCCGAGCTTTCCGCCTATAAGAACGGATATATTGTATCATATTTCAAAGGAAGCAGTAAAACAGGACGGTTGTTCAGGAAAATCCGAGAATATATTTCGGGAAATTTTGAAAATAGCTTTATTTTAGGAAAGCTGCGAGCAACAGTATGCGGAATGGCATTTTTACCGTTAAAAACATATGGAACATTTTTTCTTTCATTTGGAATATATACCTTACTTGTTTACTTCTTTAAAACACTTTTACCCGCAACGGGAGTGGCAAATATTGATGACCTGTTTGCAGGAATAATTATTTGTATTGTAGCTCTTCCAATATATGCCTCTCGCTCCACGCTTGCCCGCGCTGTACAGAGAGGAAGAATAACAAACGCAGTATTCGTTGATGCGTTTGGATATCGTGAAGAAAATTTTGAGAACAAATATGGTGGCAAGAAGAAGCACTCGGGAACTTCAATACTTCTTGGTCTTTTAGCGGGAATATTGACATTTATCGTCGAGCCACTCACCATAGTTTTGTATATACTCGCCTTTCTTGTTATTACCTTGGTAATAATAACCCCCGAGATAGGTGTTCTTGCTACTTTATTCTTAATTCCATTCTTATCATTCTTTAATTCTCCCGCTCTACTGCTTGCAATTTTAGTAATTGTAACTACCTTTTCATATTTTATAAAGCTGATACGCGGAAAACGCATATTAAAGCTCGAACTCATTGACTTTGTTGTGCTTCTGTTTTTAATAATGACTTATTTTTCCGGCGCTATAACTGTTGGAGGAATTGATTCATATTATTCTGCTGTTATATCTTGCTTTCTTATGTTCGGCTATTTCCTGATAGCAAACCTCATAAGAACAGAGAAATGGCTTCACAGATGCATTCTCGCACTTGTCAGCTCTGCTACAATAGTATCCATGATAGGAATAGCGCAGTACCTTCTCGGTCTGTCTGTTAATGACTGGCTGGATACATCATATTTTTATAATATATCCGGCAGAACAACCTCGCTATTTGAAAATCCAAACTATCTTGCGGCTTATCTTGCTTTGATATTTCCGTTTGCTCTCTATCAAATACTCGTTTCTAAAAGCAAAAAGGAAAAAGCCTTATCATTCGCCGCATGTCTGATAGTATTCATATGTAATATATTAACATGGAGTCGCGCTTCGTGGTTGGCAATGCTGATAACAATTGTTATTTTTCTTATAGTTTTGAGTAAAAAAACTATGCGTTGGATAATTGGAATTGTAGCAGCAATACCTTTTTTACCCTTTATTCTCCCAAAAAATATTGTTACAAGATTTATGAGTATAGGCAATATGGCGGATTCATCTACCCTTTATCGTGTATATACATGGAAGGGAAGCCTCCAAATGGCAAAGGAATATTTTTGGGGTGGAATAGGCTACGGCCCTGACGCCTTTGCTCAGCTATATCCCGTTTATGCATACGCAGGCATAGAGTCCGCACCTCACAGCCACAGCTTATATTTGCAGATATTGATCAGTATGGGAATAGGCGGACTTATATGCTTTTGCATAATACCGTTCCTTTACGCTCAAAAAAGCATTGAATATCTTAAAATGAGTAATTCAAGGGACAGCTTTTTGATTACTTTTGCCTCGTTGCTTTCAGTTATATGCCTACTTGTAATGGGCTTGTTTGATTATGTTTGGTATAATTACAGGATATTCTTCCTTTTCTGGGCAGTAATAGCAATCGGGGTTGCCTGCATACGGATAGGAAAAAAAGAAATGTCACGCTGCGATATTCATAAGTACTCCAATGAATATGCCGCAAGTGTAGATATTAATGTGAATTAAAAAGGAGCTATTATAAATGAACGATAATAATTCAGCTACAAAAAAAGCAAAGCATAAAGGAAAATTCAATTTTATTGATTTTCTTTTAGTACTTATTGTTCTTGCAATTATCGCTGCGCTCGTGTATGTGTTTCTGCCTTCAAGCCATATAAAGCGAGTAACTTCTGACAAAACGCTCGATATGCAATACACTATTGAAATATTAGGTGTTGACGAGCAGTATATATCTAATATTGTTGAAAATGACACTGTTATTGATTCGGTTACCAAAAGCAACATAGGAACGGTCACCGCTGTTGATTACAGTATGCAGTACACAGAGCTTGCATACGATGAAGAAAGCAGCACAGGAGTTCTCACACCAATCGCAGGTAAATACAATGTAGTTGTCACCATTTCAGCAACCGCCGAATATGAGGAAGGAACAGGATATACGGTCAACGGAACAAGAATAGCCGTAGGCGAAAAAATATCCGCAAGATTTCCCAATTATATTTGTGAATGCTACTGCATAAGCGTTCCGCTTGATTAAGGAGGGGGAAAGCATGAAAAATAAAGCATCTGCTAATGAAAGAACTCGTCCTAGATTTGGAGTATTGGACGCTGTGATTATTATATTAGTAATAATTGCCGTTGTCGGTGTTTATTTCAGATATAATATTTTAGATTTTATTTCAAGCACAAAAAACCTTGATGACTACACAATAAGCTATTCTATTGAAGATATTCGATATACAACGCCAAATTACATTAATGTAGGTGACGAAGTTTATTTTGAAGATACAGGAAAGCATTTTGGAACACTGATAAGCGCATCGGAAAACATGGGCGCATTGAGTATTACGCCTGCATCTGAGTACTTTACCACATCAAAAGCAGAGATAGTCGAGGTATTCTATCCCGACAGTCAATCTCGTGTAGATGCAAAGGGAAGAATGACTTGCAGAGGCTCGTATTCTGATGATGGCGGATTTCTTGTAAACGGATCTACATTTATCGCATCAGGTCAAATGGTAAGCGTTAAGACCGAAAATGTAACTGTAACGATAATAATTGATGAAATAAGTCTCCCTAACGAGCAATAAAAATGGTAAAAATATCCATTTAGTTTGTATTTTTTGCAAAAAGTGTGAAAATTGAGCGGTAAAATATGTTTTTTTGCCAAAAAGTTTATTAAAATTCACCAATATTTATCTATTGATTTTAAGTAGTTTTTTTGATATACTATTAGTAGGCATTATTTACAGTTTCAGTATACTTGATGCATATGAACAGGAGCAATTATTATGACAAAAAGAAATGTAACAATAACTAATAATATAGGCTTACATGCTAGACCTGCTACTTTTTTTATTCAAAAGGCAAATTCTTACAAGTCACTTATATGGATAGAAAAAGAGGATAGAAAGATCAATGCCAAGAGCTTGTTGGGCGTTTTGTCGTTAGGTATTGCTAAGGGTATGACTGTTACGCTTATCGCAGAAGGACAAGATGAAGCAAACGCTGTTGATGGTCTTTGTGAGCTTATCAACACCGGCTTTGTTGAATTTGAATAATAAAAGATTTTTCGGGGTTGTCTGCTTTCAGTGGTGACAACCCCATTTTGTTTAAGATTACGGAGGTGAGATAATGTCAAATATTTCAGAGCGCGCGCAAAAGCTTTTGGAAAAAGCCAATTCACTTCCTTTATGTCCCGGTGTATATATCATGAAGGATAAATCGGGAAAGGTCATTTATGTTGGTAAATCGAGAAAGTTAAAGAATAGAGTTTCACAGTATTTTCAAAATTCTCAAAAAAATTTCAAGACATCCCGAATGGTATATTCAGTACATGATTTTGATTTTATAATCTGCAAAACCGAAATTGAGGCATTAACTCTTGAAAATACACTTATAAAGCAATATTCGCCAAAATACAACATTCGCCTTAAAGATGCAAAATCCTATCCATATATTAAGATAACTGACGGTGAATATCCGCGTATCATATTTACGCGAGAAAGAATATCCGATAAGGGAAAATATTTCGGGCCGTTTTCAGGAACATCAACTGTTTATTCTGTACTTGATATACTTCACAAATCCTTAGGTATCCCAACATGCAAACGGAGCTTCCCAAAGGACATAGGAAAGGATCGTCCGTGCATATATTATCAAATGGGGCAGTGCTGCGGAGTTTGCACGGGTAAAGTATCCTCAAACGAATATAAGGCTCTTATCAACTGTGCTTCCGAGATCTTGCGTGGAAACACATCTGATGCAAAGAAAAACCTCACAAAGCAAATGCTTGATTTTGCCGAGAATGAGCATTTTGAAGCAGCAGCAAAGTGCAGAGATACAATAAACGCCTTAGAAAAGCTCCACCAAAAGCAAAATGTAGTTGCATCAGCTAATGCGCAAATGGATGTTTTTGGCTTTTGGCAGGACGACCACTGTTCATGCATTTCATGTCTTTATGTCAGAAACGGCGCGGTTATTGACAATAACGACTATGTTTTTGATGCAGACAAAGAGATAGATGAAAGCGCATTATCCGCCTTTTTAGTTGAGCATTACAATATACACGACACAATTCCAAAAGGAATAATAATTTCATTTATGCTTGACGATAATGACATAGAAACACTTCAAGAATATCTTTCATGTAAGGCAGGATACAAAGTCACTGTACGCCGTCCACAGCGCGGTAGCATAAAGCAACTGTGTGACACTGTTGTATCAAACGCAGAGCAAAAAGCTATACAAAGCAAGATAGAGCTACAAAAAGATGAAAATAATCTGGTGATGCTCTCTGAAATTCTTGGGCTTGAGGTGTTACCCGAGAGAATAGAAGCTTACGATATATCAAATATCGGATCGGAAAACATAACCGCAGGAATGATAGTATATAAAAATGGTAAGCTTTGCAAACAGGATTATCGTTCTTTCAATATAAAAAGCGTAGCTGGAACTGATGATTATGCTTCTATGAAAGAAGCTCTTTCGCGAAGAATATCACGCCTTTTTGAGGATAATATAGGTTCATTTTCGGAGCAGCCCGACCTAATTTTGATTGATGGCGGAAAAAATCATGTAAGCATCGTAAAGCAGGTATTGCAGTCGTTTGGGCTCAATATTCCCGTTTTTGGAATGGTTAAGGACGATTACCACAAAACTCGCGCCTTGTGCACCGACACAGCAGAGATCAATATTGCAAAGAACAGATCTGTGTTTACCTTTATATATAAATTGCAAGAAGAGGTACACAGATTTACTGTTGGTAAAACCACAAATGCAAAGCGCTCTACATTAAAGCGCTCATCCCTTGAAAAGATAGGCGGTATTGGTCCTGCCAAGGCATCAAAGCTTTTAAAGCACTTTGGTACGCTAACTGCATTAAAGCAGGCATCTGAAGAAGATATAAGAAAGGTTTCAGGAATATCAATGGACGATGCCAAGAATGTATATTTA
>JAGCJD010000105.1 GCA_017648425.1 Clostridia bacterium
GCCAGTTCCGCTCGCTTCCTTACCTGCAAGAGATATCTGCTCGGAAAGCTCTGCCGCAGGCACGAGCGCCTCCGCCATGCTGACATTGTAGTTCTCAAGGAACACGACAGCAAGCCTTTCTCTTACCACGGGGTCATTCTCTATCTCCTTACCAAGACAGCATATGAGCTTGATAATGTTCTTTGCCATATAGTATCCGCTCGCTGCTTTCGCTGCAAAGAGGAATGTCTGAGGCTGGAACTCCTTGTTCGGATTTTCCTTTATATCAAGGTAAAGTCCTATGATATTGAGCACATTGAGAAGCTGTCGCTTATACTCATGCAATCTCTTGATATGAACATCGTAGAATGAATGCGTATCTATGAGCCTTCCCGTCTGCTTATACACATGGTTTGAAAACCTTATCTTGTTCTCGTGCTTTATAGCTCTTATCTGTTCGAGCACTGCTCTGTCGTCCTTAAAGTCAGCAAGCCTTGCAAGCTGCTCGGGATCGTGTCTGTACCCTGCGCCTATCGTCTGGTCAAGAAGCTCCGCAAGCTTGGGGTTTGAATAGCACAGCCAGCGGCGGTGCGCTATACCGTTGGTTACATTACAGAACTTTTCGGGATACATTGCGTAAAAATCCTTGAATACGCTTTTTGTAAGAATGTCCGAGTGGAGCTTTGACACGCCATTTACAGAATGAGAGCCAACAACGCAGAGATTTGCCATTCTGACCTGACCGTAGCTTACTATGCTCATTTGGATATTCTGTTCCAGTTTCCTGGGAACGACTTCCAAGCATCACGGCAAAATCTCTCGTTTATCTCCTTGATTATGGTGTATATTCTGGGAAGCTTTAAGCGGAACAGGTCCTCGTTCCATGTTTCAAGCGCCTCGGGCATTACCGTGTGGTTTGTGTAAGAGCATATGCTCGTTACCATTTCCCACGCCTTGTCCCATGAATAAAAATACTCGTCAATGAGTATTCTCATAAGCTCGGGGATACACAGTGTCGGGTGCGTATCGTTTATGTGTATCGCTACCTTTTCGGGCAGGTTGTCAAGTGTTCCGTAAACCGCCATGTGGTCGCGGATTATGCTCTGACACGATGCCGACACGAGGAAATACTGCTGTGAAAGACGAAGCAGCTTTCCCTCTACATGGTTATCCGAGGGGTAAAGCACCTTGGAGATTATCTCCGCGTTAGTGCTTTCTTCAAGCGCCTTTGTGTACTGTCCCTGCGTAAACAGCTTCATGTTGAAGTTGTGTATATCTCTTGCCTTCCAAAGGCGAAGCTGGCTTACAGCCTTGCTGTCCGCTCCCGATATCATCATATCGTAAGGTACTGCCTCTATCTCCTCGCTGTCCTCGTAAATGACTTCAAGGTGTCCCTCTCTCCATTCCTCTCTTACATGACCGCCCATTTTTACCTTGTATATGCGGTCAGTTCTCGGAACGAGCCACACCTCTCCGCCAGGAAGCCATATGTCGGGAAGCTCGACCTGCATTCCGTCCACTATCATCTGCTTGAAAAAGCCGTATTCATAGCATATGGAAAATCCCGTTGCGGGATAATCAAGTGACGAGAGCGAATCCATAAAGCACGCAGCAAGTCTGCCAAGTCCTCCGTTACCAAGTCCCGCATCGGGCTCGCATTCGTATATCTCATCAAGTGAATATCCATATTCGCTCAATGCCTTTTCGTATTTCTCAGAAAGTCCGAGATTGCAAAGATTTGTTTTGAGTGAGCGTCCGAGCAAAAATTCCATGCTCATGTAATACACTCTCTTTGCTCCCTTGTCATTGACCTCGTGCTTAAAGTCGCCTCTCTTTTCGGTGAGTATATCCTTGATAGTCATTGACACAGCCTTGTACATCTGGTCGCGTGTTGCCTCCTTAGGATTTACTCCGAAATAACGAGAGAGCTTTGCCTCTATATTTTCCTTTACCTGTTGTTCGTTTGCTTTGATTTCCGCCATTGGTTCTCTGTTTCCTTTCGTGCTCAGTGACTTATTGATAATCACAGCGAGCTGTACATTTCTATATATTTTTCAGCCGACCTGCTCCATGAGAAGTCTGTTCTCATTATTCTGCCGACAAGCTTTGCGCGTCTTTTCTCGTCATTCCAGAGCGAGATGGCTGCCGCCGCAGCGCCTCCGAGCTCTATGGCGCTGTAATTTGCAAAGGTAAATCCGTTACCTGTTATCGTGTCCCCATTCTCATAATAAGGCTTTATCGAGTCGTAAAGTCCGCCCGTTTCTCTCGTTACGGGAATTGCGCCGTATCTTGAAGCTATCATTTGAGAAAGTCCGCACGGCTCGCTCTTTGACGGCATAAGGAATATATCCGTTGCCGCATATATTCTCTTTGCAAGGTCGCGGTCATAGGTGATAAGCGCCCTTACTCTGTCGGGGTAATCACGCTGAAGCTCCTCAAAGAACCTCTCGTATCTCGCCTCTCCCTTGCCCAGAATTACAAGCTGTGAAGCGCAGTTATTAAGCAACGGGCGTATCATCTCGGATATTATATCAAGTCCCTTGTGAGCGGCAAGACGCGACACTATTGAAATAAGCGGAATGTCGTTGGTTATCGGCAGACCTATCTCCCTTTGCAACGCGTATTTATTCTCGTATTTACCGCATTGTGTTCGCCACGAAAAGCTTTTTGCAATAGAGCTGTCCCTTGTGGGGTCATAATATTCGTAATCTATTCCGTTGAGTATTCCCGTCAGCTTATACGCGTTCGCGCGCAATATGGGCGACAGCCCGTGAGAATGCTCCTCTCCCTGTATCTCCTCCGCGTATCGGGGGCTTACAGTGCTTACTCTGTCAGCGCATTCGATAGCTCCCTTCATGAGGTTGATACAGCCGTCATTATCGACAACGCTCTTCCACCAATCAAGCTCAAATACATCTCCGAGTATAGCGTGGTCGTATTTGCCCTGATATTCGATGTTGTGAATGGTATATACCGTTCTTATGCCTGAATATTCCGCTCTGTCGGAATATTTGCACCTGAGGTATATTACAGACAGCGCCGCCTGCCAATCGTTCGCGTTTATTACATCGGGATACCATTCAAGCGCCGACAGCATTTCAATACACGCTTTTGAGAAAAAGGCAAAGCGCTCGCCGTCATCATAGCACCCATAAAGAGTGTCGCGCTTAAAATAGTATTCATTGTCGATAAAGTAATATTTTACTCCGTTCCATTCAAGGCTCTTTATTCCGCAGTACTGCTTACGCCAAGCAAGTCCAAGCGAAAATACCGCCTCGGTAGTCATTTGAGAGCGCCACTTTTCGGAGATCTGTGAGTAGAGCGGCATTACCACTCTTACATCAATATCTCCATTTCCCGCGCGGGCTACTGCCGAGGGAAGCGAGCCCATTACATCGCCAAGTCCTCCCGTTGCCGCGAACGGCATTGCCTCAGCGCCTATGAATAATATCTTTTTCATGTTTGTTTTCCTTTCGGAGATTTAAATCTAGTCGAATTTTATCAAACTATTGCTCCCTTGGGGATAAAGAACGGCATTGTCGAGTGTCCCGACAGCATTCTGCCGTCACATATGACCGCGTTCTTATCGGTTATCACGCAGTTGAGCGTTACATTACTACCCGTGAATGTATCTTGAAGCAGTACGCAGTTCTTAACAGTCGTTCCCTTACCTATGCGAACTCCTCTGAAC
>JAGCJD010000011.1 GCA_017648425.1 Clostridia bacterium
GAGGCGGCGCGTATGGTCGCTGAATCGGGAAGACTTGACATCGCCTCGATTTCCTCTCGCTCCTGCGCGACGCAGTACGGTCTTTCGGTGCTTTCGGGCGCTATTCAGGACAACGGAAACAACCACACGAGATTTATTTGTATAACAAATACGCTCGAGGTATATCCAGGTGCTGACCGCACTACCCTCATGGTAGTCACGCCACACCGTCCCGGTTCGCTTTACAGAATACTGTCACGCTTTAACGCACTCGGAATAAACCTGTTAAAGCTTGAATCTCGTCCAATTCCTGACAGAGATTTTGAGTTTATGTTCTATTTTGACCTTGAAGCATCAGTTTACTCATCAAGTCTCGCTCAGCTCTTATCGGAACTTGAACGCGAATGTGATGAGTTTACATATCTTGGTTCATACACGGAGCTGATATAATGAAAAACGGATATAAAAAAATGAGATGCGGGCTTCTCGGAGAAAAGCTCGGACACAGCTTTTCACCAATAATACACGCCGAGCTTTGCGACTATTCATACGAGCTTATAGAGCTCGCACCGAATGAGCTTGAAAAATTCGTAAGAAGCGATAAGCTTGACGCGTACAATGTTACCATTCCATACAAAAAAGACATAATACCTTTTCTTGATACAATATCGCCTGAGGCTATGTCAATAGGAGCAGTAAATACTGTTGTAAAATACAATAACAAGCTTTGCGGATACAATACAGACTATTTTGGATTTTGCCATATCCTTGATAAATCAGGGATATGCGTAACTGACAAAAAAGCTCTTGTTCTTGGCACTGGTGGCGCATCAGCTACCGTATGCGCAGTATTAAATGACCGAAAGACACGCGAGATAGTTACCGTCTCTATAGAAGATAACACGCCAGAATTTCTAAAAAAGCATAACGATGCGCAAATAATAATCAATGCAACACCCGTTGGAATGTATCCCAAAAACGGCTACGCGCCTGTAAGCCTTTCTCTTTTTCCGAAATGCGAGGGGGTTGTTGATGTAGTATATAACCCCTCAAAAACTCAGCTGCTTTTAGATGCGGAAAGCCTTAATATACCTTATATAAATGGACTTCCTATGCTTGTAGCTCAGGCAGCAAAAGCATTTGAATTTTTTACAGGAGAGAGCACAGATGACGGCGAATGCGAGCGCATAACCTCAATTATCGAGAACAAAACAAAAAACATTATACTCATCGGAATGCCGGGTTGCGGAAAAACGACTGTCGGAAAGATCCTCTCAGAAAAGCTCGGCAGACCTTTTTATGACGCTGACGAAATATTTGCAAAAACCTATGAGGTCTCTCCCGCAGAAGTTATAACAAATCAAGGAGAGCCTACATTTCGTGACATGGAGCACAAAATAATAAACGAGCTTGGAAAATTGAGCGGAGGCATCATAGCTTGTGGAGGAGGGGTTATAACTCGTGAGGAAAATTACAACTCTCTACATCAAAACGGAACGATAATTTTTATCGAAAGGGCGCTTGAAAAGCTTTCAACCAATAACCGTCCTCTCTCGCTTGCAGGTCCGCTCGAAGCGCTTTACAACTCAAGAATAAACGCATATAACAGATTTGCAGATATAAAAGTTATTAGTACAGAAGTGCCGCAAAATACAGCAAAACTCATATTAAAGGAGCTTAATATATGAAAATACTCGTTATCAACGGACCAAATCTCAATATGCTCGGAATACGCGAGCCCGATATATACGGTAGCAACACCTATTCAGCGCTTGAAAACTACATAAAAAGCTGCGCCTCAGAACTCGGACACGAAGTTACTCTGTTTCAATCAAACCATGAGGGCGCGATAATTGATACGATCCAACAGGCATACAAGGCATATGACGGAATTGTAATAAATCCCGCAGGCTACACCCATACAAGCGTGGCAATACTTGATGCATTGAAGGCTGTTGGCATACCCACAGTCGAGGTACATCTGTCAGATATCTCCATTCGCGAGGATTTTCGCAAGCATTCCTATGTATCTCTGGTGGCAAAAAAAACCATATGCGGTTTGGGGTTTGAGGGCTACAAAAAAGCCTTGGAGTTGTTTTGACGATTATAATATTCGTCACTTTTATTTATTATAACTTCTTTATATACCTATAAAAACAGAGGTGTTTTTGTAAAAAGCACCTCTGTTTTCATTTTATAATTTCAACTCATATCTGCAATATTTTCCACCTTTATCATTGCAAAAACGCTCTATTTTTTCGTTTTTCCCTATACCAACAAACGGAATGCCTACGGCGTGCGCAAACACAAGTGTATGGTATCTCATTGACAAGACAAGATGAGCGTTTCGTATCAGCTCCGTCATATCCGAAATACTCAGTGGATATGCCAGCACTCCTCCTACTTCCCTACATAGTTTTTTAGTAACTCTCATATCCTCCGCAGGATACATAACAACAAACACAGCGCGAAAACCGCTCGCCCTTAAAGAGCACAAAAAGCGTTTCAGGTCAAAAATAAGCTTTCTTCCCCCATCACGCTTTACTGCAACTATAACAATTCTTTCGTTTTCCGATATCCCAAAAAATTGTTTTACGCTCCCCAAATTGCTTTTCCTCAAAGTAAACGGTTCAGTTGCAAGGTCACTTTCAAGCACAAGCTCAACGCGTTCTGCTCCAATTTCATTCAACAAACATGCCGCATCAACAAGCGACCTCCTATCTCTCATGCCGATATACGAGCATTTACTAAGCGCTGACGCAGTTTTTCTTCTGTAACGCGCCCCTCGTATATTCCCTAATCCATTCCCCCAAAGCTCTACTCTTTTTCCAAGTTTCAAGGCATAATTTATCACCCAAAGATAATACATAATAGAACGGCGTGATGTATCATTTTGCAAAAGCGTTCCTCCGCCAAGCACAAGAATGTCGCTTTTTCGAATTTGCTTTTTAACATTTAAAACACTCGTTCTGTTGATACATTTTATCCCAAATTTGCGCTCATCGCATCGTCCGTTTTTAGTCATAGCACAAATATAACTGTGTGGATATTTTATATTTATTTTTTGAACTGAACGCAGAAGTTGGGCGTCATCTCCCATGTTCCCAAACCCGTAATATCCACACAACAAGACTTGACTTTTGCCTTTTTCTTTGACTTTAATGTGTTTTTTATAAAATTCCATCGTCTTTGCCGCCATATCCTCACATGAGTGACATCGAACAACATATTCTCTTAATATTTCTGATGTTTTTTTATATTCTTTTTCCGTCATTTCAAACACACTCACAAGCGAAGAATATAACTTTTTTGCATTTGCCGCTTGTTGCCCGCGACAACAAAAATTCGTGCTTTCGCACAGCGAAAGATTTTCACCGCTTACCACACCGATATATCCCTCGTTACCCGAAAGTATCACCGGTACACCGCACGCCATAGCTTCAAGCGCCGCGCGCGATACGCCAAAAAACACGAACGCTCCTTCAAGCACACTTTGCATATTGTCAACATATCCAACAACACGCACAACATTTCTGCCTATGTTTGCGTTTACATTTTCCGCCCTAGCTTTCACCTTGCAAAACTCCTCTCCACCGCCACATATCACTATTTCTGCTTTAGGATATTTTTTGCTAACCTCTTGAGCAATATCCAAAAGCAGGAAAGCTGTGCAAGAGCAGTCCCTGTCAAGTCGACTTGCAAAAACTATACGCCTACTCCCCGAGCCAAACGCCACACCGCAAGGACTAAATTTTTGTGTATCTATACCATTTGGAATGACACTTATGTTTTCAAGAAACACCTCAGGACATAGTGTCCTCAAATGAAAGGCAAGGTCATAGCTTACCGCTATCACTCCGCTCCCCCACCGTGACAACCTGTCAAAAACAGTGTTTTTCTTGTAGCGCGCGTGTATGGTAGTAACGAGCGGTATTTCAGCATCACGGCACATTTTCGAAACGATAAACGCCCCCAACCTTGTATGCGCATGAACTATGTCAAACTCCCTTTCTTTCAAAATCTTTTTCAAAGCTCGTCTGCTTTTTATCATGCTGATCGGAGCTCTTGAATTCAATTCAAGAGTTATCTTAGTTATACCCTCTCCGTCAAGTGTCTCGGCAAGTCTTCCGCCCGAGGATACAAGCGTTATTTCGTTCCCCATATAAGCAAGAGAGCGTACAAGCTCAAATACATGAGTTTCCGCGCCACCGACATTCATACCACCTGTGACCATAAGTATTCTCATAGAACAACTCCGTTTTTTATTTATTGTTCCCATAATACACACCAATATTGCCCATTTTATAAAAACGGTTGCAATAAGACAAATATTGTGGTATAATACATAGTATCAAGACAAAAAAGGAGAACTGCCATGCCGGCATTCTATGAAACAAGACAAAATAATTTCTACTGTCGCGATTCCGCGTATTCAAAAAAGACGCTCGGCTACACCTCGCATCTTCATTACCACATAGAGGTAGCCCTTGTAAAAAGCGGAGAAACACGCGTAACGGTAGATTCCACGGAATACGATGTAAAGGCAGGCGATCTTATAGTAGTATTTCCAAACCAGATACACCGATTTGAAACGGTAGAACGAGAAAAATACCTGCTTTTAATAGTCAATCCTGACATAATATCCGAGCTTATCAAGCCTCTTACCTCTACTATACCCGTTTCCAATCTGCTCAAAGGTGGCGCAAACGACCCCGAAATCGTGTATCTATGTGAAAAGATCTCCGAGGCATACCATTCGGAATGCGAGTGGAAAGACGCAGTCCTCAGAGGATACCTGCTTGCATTTTTCGGAATACTGCTTCAAAAGCTCCCCGTAAAGGATATACAGTCGAAGGAATCCAATGTTCTTGGCGTGATACTTAATTATTGCATAAACA
>JAGCJD010000012.1 GCA_017648425.1 Clostridia bacterium
AACAGGAATACTGTAATCATCATAGGTACGGAAAGCGGAAGAATTATCGTAAAGAATGTGCGCATTACACCTGAACCGTCAATATATGCAGATTCCTCAAGTTCATCGGGAACTCCCTTAAAGAACTGACGAAGCATGAATATATACAGTCCATTCTTAAACGCAAGACCGAAAACCGAAAGAATGATCAATGGCCAGTATGTGTTCAAGAGCGATACTCCTGTTGATGTGAACTTTTCCATCTTTTCGGGAATTAAATCCACAACACCCTCAAGCAGCTTTATGTCTGTAAACGGAATGGTTATTCCACCGCCGTTCAAGAACGAGAATATTCCCAAAATATCAAAGTTTCTGAAGTTCATAAACAATGAAAGCTGAAGTGTCTGGTGAGGAATTATCAGCGAGAATATTACTGCCATAAACACTATTTTATTACCCTTGAATTTGAACTTTGCAAGTCCGTATGCTACAAAGCAGCAGATAAATGTCTGTATCAATGCAGCGCTTACGGACAGGAACAAGGTGTTGGTAAATGCTTCGAAATATGAAAGCTCTTCCCATATTGCCTTATATATATCAAGGGAAAAATTCTTAGGTATAAGTCGTACCGTTACATCAACAAAGTCCTCGGGAGCCATAAATGATCCCGCTATCTTTGTAAAGAACGGATACAGTACTATGTAAGAAATACCTACCAAGAGGATAAGTCTTACGATATACCACGCTACCTTTTTGAGAAAGAAGAGAGATAAAAACTTTGCTTTAAGGCGGTCCTTAAGAGGAGTTCTTTCAAAGTCAACACGAATTTTATTCTTTGACTCTTTACGAACCTTTGGGGTATTTTCAACATTTGATGCGTTCATTTTTCTCCTCCTCTCTTAGTCTTTCTTTTGATAGAATACAAACGCGGAGAACACAGCCGTCACTATGGCGATAATTCCTATTACTATAAGGAAGTACATCCACGACATGGCAGAGCTTACAACATTTCCGTTTGTCTTGTTGTATTCGTTTGCAATAAAGATCATTACCTTGTTGGAGTCAGTCGTAAACGAGTCTATAACGGTATATACGGCATTTACAAGGATCATTGGGCTTATCATCGGGAAGGTTATCTTCCAGAAGGTTTCCCATGAGGTAGCGCCGTCTATCTGTACGGACTCATAGATTGCGGGAGAAATAGACTGAAGACCTGCAAGGAATATAAGCATCTGTACTCCGGAACGGTTTACTATATTGTAAATGTTGTTTATAGCTACTGTAACATATTGAACGAGTTCCTGTCCGACAGCCATTCCCGAGAACATTTTTTCGACATCCAACGAGGATACTATCTCGGAAGCTGTGCTCTGTCCCGAACCATCGTCAATACCTGAGGACTCTCCCATGTATGAGGACAAAAGGTTCTGAGATTCAATAGATTCCATAATACCCGTTGAAAGTATAACAGGAATAAAGAATATAGCTCTGAATGCCGAACGACCTACCATCTTTTGGTTGAGAAGAACTGCCATGAACAGCGAGAATATAAGTATCATAGGTATATCAAATACCAGATCTTTAAGTCCTGTCAACAAGGTAGATACATAATTGGGGTTTACAAACAATGCCTCGTTGTAGTTCGACCAACCGACGGAGACTAGCTCAAAACCTCCGCCTGTCGGCTGAATTCTGTAAAAACTATAACGAATTGAGTCGTAAACGATAGGAAGATATACAAGTATAAATCCTATTACGAACGGAAGCACGAATATCCAACCCGCACGCGCCTTACGACTGCTAAGAGAGGCTGACTTTCTTTTCTTCGGTTTTGCTACTTTTATATCAGTTGTCATTTTTTTGCCTCCCTTTCATTAGTTTCCGCGTTTAAGGATAACATATCCATAAGCATCTATGGTGTAATACGATTTAACACCATTTGCATCTTCAAGTGTTACCTTTACCTTATAGTTGTTAAAGTTGAGGAGGAATACCGTTCCGTTCTCATATGCCTCGTAAACGACCTTATTGTCGTCAGGTGCATATGTGGTGGGCTCGACCTTTCCTGCAACAATATTCTCAGCATCGTCTTCCTCTTGATTCCACTCATAGGTGAACTTTGTAGCAGATGTCGCAATGGTATCCTTATAAGATGCAAGCAATGCGCCCTCAGCGGTAAGCTCTGCAACATACTCATTAAGCGTTGCCTGAATACCCGCTATCTTTGTTACTACACCGTTTACAAACGCTTCAATATTGCTTTCTGCCTCAATTGTAGCATTCAAGGCGTTAATTTCAGCGATCTGATCCATCAAAGCGTCATACTGCGCCTGAGGCAGCTTACCTGATGTATAATCCTGCTCAATACGCGCCTTATACTTACCGTTCACATTGTTGAGTTCAGTACTGTAAGTTACCCAATCGTTAAGATATTTCTCAGCACTTGATGCAGCTGAAATATATCCTGTCAAATACAGCTCAAGCTGTTTCTTGAGAGCTTCAAGAGCCTCTGTATCATCAGGATTATTAGTTGCAGCATTTATCAAGGAATCCAGATTAGATGTATATTCCTCAACAGTAGTACCATTACCATCAAAGAACGCAATGCCTTCCAAGTAAGAAACCTTGTTAGTCTTTACACCGGAGTCAATTCTTTCTGCATCTTTCTTGAACTTATTATAAATTCTCTCAACCTCAAGTCTTGCTTCTCTGGATGTATCCTTTTCCAACTGGATCTCCTTATCCTTACGAACATCCTCTCCGGAAAGAACTGCGTCTATTGCCGCAGAAGCGTCATTTATAAGCTCGTCATCATCGGGAACACGAGTAACTTTTTCAACAAACTTATGCTCGGTTATAATGCTTGTCTGAACACCTGCAAGTGCCTCATTAACCTCTTTGTACAATTCAGCAACATCATTCAACCAAATATCGTATCTTACGGAGTAATACTGGCTGAGTGTTTCATAGTTTTTGAGGTTGTTTGTGTTCTGATAAGAAAGAATAAACTTCAATGAAGCGCCGTTTTCTATAGCCTTCAATACGGCGTAATCAATATTACCCTCCATATTGGTAGGAGTTCCCGCTATCTCTACATATCCGTGAAGCACAATTCCAAGGAAAGGAACTGATGCCGCAGATTGTGAGTAACGGCTGGAGTCAAGCGCAACATCGGTTATATAGTCAACATATTTCCATGTATAAGCATTTCCTCCCGAGGTCATTACCTTGTCGTAATTCTCAGAAAGGTACTCAAACGCCTTTACTGTGAATTCCTTTGAGTCCTCGCGGTTGTAAGGCTCATCCTCGTCAAAGTCGGAGTTAAGCGAATTTCCGAGTGTAGAAACGGAAATTCCGGTCGGATTGTACTCAAGATATTCCTCGGTCAGCTTCTCATAGAAGTGACTGAAATATGCTGGAGAAACAGCAAGTTCAAAGTAGCTTACATATGTCTGCTTCGTGGCGCTGTATTCCCTCTTGCTTGAATAACGGTCGTCAATAGTCTTTACGGCATGCTTTTTAAGTGACAAGCCGTCAAACATTCCATCTCCCTGAACATACGCAAAGTCGAAATCGGGATATATTCCAAAATCCTCCTCATTTGCATAAGCAAGAAGGTCTTCAAAATCCATATCGTCCTCAACAGCATTATCCCACTTCAAATGATATGGAACCTGAGGATCAGAAATTCCTCCCTTAGTGTATCCCGTCAAAATGAAATTGATATTTTCAACTCCCTTATTTGACAACTCATCGTACATTGTCTTAAGGTTGTCAAAGGTCGTAAGAGGTGTCATTACCTCAACAGGGATAGAAAGGAATCTCTCCGTGGTCTTAAGTGCTCCAAATGTTTCAATATAAACAGGAACATTCGCCTTTACATCGTCCTCTGTAAGACGGGTAAGCACTTGATTGTTTTCAAGATACTCACGGTATGCCTTAGCCATTCCTACATAGGTGCACTCATAATAATCGGTAACTCCCTTTTGCGCAGCAACTGCATCATCTGTAAGCATGATGTATCTTATCTTGTAGTTTCCTGTATATTTTCTGGAAGAAACTACCGTCCAGGTATCATTCTGACCTACCGAAATAGAGTCTGCAACATTATAGGTATCCTGAGGTCTTGGATATACCGTCATACGAATATTATTGTATTCGCTTGTTACCACTGCGTGGTTCGAGGAAATCTCCATAAGAGCGTCACCCTCTTCAACTATGGCAACAAAACCTCTGGTCTTAACATTATCTTCGACTGTTTCCGTATTAGTAGCAGTCGTAGCTTCGGTAGCTGAGGAATCCTTTTTTGCAGTAGCAACCTTTTCTATCTGCGTAAGGTTCTCTGTTTCTACCAATCCAAATACAGGGTAACGAATTATTTCCTGATGTGTTCCCGAAATGGTATGGTATGCGTAATCCTGTCCATATACCTTTCCTGTAACGGTCGTTGAAGCTCCGAGGTTTGTTATCTTTTCAAAGTCAAAAAGCGTACCTGAGCCATCAGGGAAAAATGTATATCCTGAATTCTTGTAAGCAAAACTCGTGCTTGCGTTTGATTTGGAAGCGGTTCCCATGTAAGGAAGTATTTCTATACTGTAAAGCTGGTACAGCGCTTCGTTAAATCTTATACCGTTAGCAGGAAGTCTTACTGTAAGTCCCTTTGAATCGAGAGTGTATTCAAGAGCCATCTTAAACAAAGGCGGATTCTTATCTTCACTCTCATATTCAGTCAACAAATGGTCATCGTCAAGATTTTCATATGTATAGTCGGGACAATATGTCTTGATGTATGTTTCCAAGCGCGCCTTTTCTACGGTCGTTGTGGTAGAGTCAAGAGCATATATTGCCATTTTCTTTGTAATAGGATATGCTCTCTGTATCTCCGCCTTCATAGAAGCGCTTGCCTGATTGTTAGGATCCTTTATCTGGTAGTATGCTCTAATCTGTTTAAGAGCAAATTTTGCGCCGGCATCCTCCTCGGCTGCTGCCTCAATTACAGAAAGTATCTTTGTTTCAAACGATTCCTTTTCAATAAGCTCGGGAACAAGCATTCTTGCTTCCTCACGACCTATCGTGTACTCCATACGGACACCGTTCTTTATATTCTTGGATATTATCTGTCCTCTTGTAGCTGCCCATTCGTAGCTGTAATAGGTGTTTTCATCACCCGAAGTTACATCTACATACTTAACTGCAAGCTGTGAAAGAAGTCTTGTCTTTACAGTTGCCGCATTCGCTGTTGATTCTCCTATGGTATAAGGGTTAGAGAAAAGTATCTCTCCCGTTGCTATGCAACGAGTTGCGACCTCTCCACTATACTCATCAACATAAAGCTGATAACCATCCTTTTCAAAGCGAAGGTCCATTGTCTCAAGCTTTGATTCTGCGGTAGTGATCACCTTTGTGTTGGGATCTACCTCATATATCTTCTTTTCCTGGTTATACACCACTGCATTACCTGTCAAATAGTCGATAGTAGGCTTTGCATTAGAGGTGTTGTACTCATATTGCGTGGATTCTTCTGCCGACATAACTACCGTGAATGCACCAATCAGCATAAGAACAGCTAAGAAAGACGATATTATTCTTTTTGTTTTCATTATTATCTTCCTCCTATCCGTTACATTCTGAACTGAATTTCAGTCACGATATTTGTTACAAAGCTTACAAGCTTTCCAAGCAAAGTCGAGAACAAAATTGCTATAAACATGATTACTACCATACCCAAAATGGTTCCAAGAGTCGTAAGGATATTCTTGCCCATTGAGTAGTCGTGTGTTACCATCATTCCAAGGAATATCAGAATTCCTGCCCAAACAAATGCAAATCCATTTACGACTGACAAAATGTTAAGCTCAGCCGAAATAAGGAAATTGGATATTATAGTAGTGGGGATCATGATAAGGAACAAGGGCATTAATGAGTAACAAGTAGCTATAAATATGTCCTTAAAGCTTCCTTCTCCATCAAACAGCGTGGTAAGACACCAGTTAGCTATCATCCACAGTGCAGCAGGAACGGTAACGCTCAATAGTACTGCGCCGATCGTGGAATAAAGCTGCTGAGGATTAAGCAAATATCCTCTACCTATCGACTGATAATAGAATGCAATTATTACTGCACCCAAAATGGTAGCCGCAGCTCTGACCGAGCCTCTCTTTTCGTGTTTCAAATCCCAGAATCCGTCAAACGGATGGAATATAATGTGG
>JAGCJD010000106.1 GCA_017648425.1 Clostridia bacterium
ATGTCCCCCCTGCATGATAATAAACTCATCGGGATCATCAAAAATATGGGAATAGGGTGTCAATGTTATATTCTGCGCCAAAAGTGAGCGTTCACCTATCTCAAGTCCCTTATGTCCGAACAATGTAGTTCCCGTTCCGATATAAACATGCTTACCAACACGGATATATCCCCACTCGGGGCTCTCTGTATCAAGGTACACTCTGTCATTAAGTATAACGAAATCATCTAAAACGATCCCGCCCTCTCCTCTGGCGATCAGCGTACAATGGTCGCATATCGTTACATTATCTCCAAGCTCAATATATTGGGGATTTACGATCTTAACGCCTTTACCTATACGCACATTTTCGCCCATGCGCTTGAATTTATGGGAATAATACTCTACACGAAGCTTTTGAGCATATTCCGAATCATCATTCATAAAAACCGCTTTGTAAAAGCTCTCTTTGCTTTGATCATCTGCTTGCATAAACGCATTCTCAAAAAAATGTTCCATATATACCTCTCATCTGTTTATTTTTTAATACAGGCAAAGCTCAAAATAGTGTTAAGACCTTTTATTTTGAACTTGTCATACGATCTACTACGCAGTATCACTCGCAAAGATCATTTCTGTGCTATAAATTCTCTCGGGGAGCACCCCGTTTTCTTTTTAAACACTCTTGAAAAATACAACGCATCGTTAAACCCGACCGCCTTTGCAAGATCGCTTACGCTCCTATGACCGCCCTCGATCAACGCGCAGGCATTGTTTATACGCACAGTGTTTATGTACTCGGCTATTCCAAGATGAAAATTCCTCTTAAAAAGCGTTGAAACATATTTTTTGTTGTAACAAAAGTGCTCGGCTATCATTTCACAAGAAAGCTCAGTATTGGCGAAATTTTCGTCAATATATTTTTTCATAAGCAGGAAATTCGCATAAGTAGAAGGATCGTTCGAATTTCTCTGTTGGCAAGGGAGCCTGCTTCCAATACGAGAAAGCGTATATAATATCAAGCCCTCGCTGGTAAGATCAATAAGCTCGGGAGAACAAGTCAACGCTTCCGCCCAAAGCTCGTAAAGCTCTCCGAAATCCTCAAAAACAAAATTCTTGTAATTTATTCCAAAGCGTTCCATTTCCGCGCCTGCTCGTATTCCGATATAGCTTATATACATATATTTAAGGTTGTCAGTGGAGATAATGCTTTCCATAACTGCCGGAAAGGCGAAGAATATATCCCCCTTTTTTACTCTTCGCGTACTATCACCGCATATTACCTCTCCCTCTCCACTTACAACAAAATGCATTCTGTAAACAGTACAGGGAGAAAGAAAAACGGGGGTGTCTGTTTTTGTTTCCAAAACAAAATTTATCGGCTGTATATGATCCGCGGTTTTATTTGGCGGAATAAATTTACATATATTTTGCATCTGCCGCTCCTTTTGTGCAAATTATTTTTTCACACCTGAAAGAGTAGGATCGCTCTCTGCGTTCTTGACCTCATTTCCGCTGCTTTGGTTAAACGCAAGGTTTACATATCCGCTATCAGTTTCAAATTCCTCGATATATTTCTTCTTCATCTTCTCGTAAACCTCAGCGGGAATATCGGGCGTTCCCAAGGAAAACGCAGGAATGAACATATCCCCTGCTACCTTAGGATCGGTACACATAGTGTCGTTTCTGTAAGCATCTCTCTCTTCCTTATTTCTGAGGTTAGGCACTCTCATAGGGATACCACCATTGAGTGTAGAGCGGTAAGCAAACATTCCAACAAGTCCCATGTCAAGAGCCTCATACACATCTATCGTGTCCGCCTCGGGGTTGCCAAGTATCTTTTCAACAAAGTGGTACATGGAATAAAAATCACTTCCGCCATGACCGAATATTCCTTTGAGCTTTTCGTCAAGGAACTGGTGCGGCTCATAGGATTCAACGCGATTACCCGCATATTCTCCCGAATATTCATCCGCATTTACATATATCTTAAAGTAACAGCCGTCCTCAGCGTCCTCTCGTGAGGATTCCATACGACCCTTTGAGCCGTAAACCGAATACCATATAGAATCCTTGTAGAGATCTCCGTGAATGCTCTTTACTATTCCACCATTCTCAAGCTCTACCATTTCAATTCCAAACGAGCCGCCCTTAGCGCCAACACGGAGTTTTCGCTCGG
>JAGCJD010000107.1 GCA_017648425.1 Clostridia bacterium
AAGGAGAAATAAAATGATAATCGGAAAAATTGTAGGAAGCGTAGTTTCTACAAGAAAGAACGAAAAGCTTGTAGGAAGCAAATTCATGGTCGTAGAGACCTCCGATAAAATGGGAGAGGTAAAGAGAATAGTTGCAGTCGACAATGTCGGCGCAGGTATTGGCGAGATAGTACTCGTTGCAACAGGTAGTGCCGCAAGAATTGGTTGCGACCACGCAAACGCCCCCATAGATGCAGCAATAGTCGGAATTATAGATAACGGTATGGGACTTGAAAGCATTTGAATATGGAACTGAATAAATTAAAGGATTTATTTCGTTCCATGGGTATTGTGGGTGCAGGAGGCGCAGGCTTCCCCGCGTACGCAAAGCTCTCAGATAAGGCAGAGATAATAATTCTCAACTGCGCTGAATGCGAGCCACTCTTAAAGCTCCATAGACAGCTTCTTGAGGAATACACCTATGAGATACTTTCCGCTCTTGCCGAGGTAGTAAAAGCCTGCGGAGCTAAACAAGGAATTATTGCGGTCAAGGCGCATTACAGCTCTACTGTTTCAGCCCTTGAAAGTGAAATAGGCGAATTCCCCACGCTCAAAATAAAAAAACTCGATTCTGTTTACCCTGCGGGTGACGAGATAATCCTCATAAAGGAGGTAACGGGAAGAACAGTAGCTCCCGGAGCGCTCCCAATATCCGAGGGTGTTATCGTATCCAATGTAGAATCGGTATATAATATGTACAGAGCAATGAACGGCAAACCTGTTACCGATAAATTCGTAACAGTAGCAGGAGAGGTAAAAAATCCCGTAACACTGCTCGTACCGATAGGAACGAAAATTTCTCAGCTTATAGCCGCCGCAGGTGGCCCAACCGTGGCAGACCCCGCATATATAAGCGGTGGTCCTATGATGGGACAGCTTACCGATGTGAATGCAACAGTCACCAAAACGACCAATGCTATTCTGGTACTTCCCTCCGAACATACGGTAATACTTAATAAAAAGCGTAATTTCAAAATAAATATCCGCCGTACCATGTCCGTGTGCTGTCAGTGCAGAACATGCACCGAGCTGTGTTCAAGACATGTTGCAGGCTACCCAGTTGAGCCTCATGCGGTAATGCGACTTCTCTCCAACGGAGGAAGAGGAGATATGGCATCAGTAGAGGGCTCAATGTTCTGCTCAGGTTGCGGACTTTGTGAAGCGTATTCTTGTCCTCAGGGACTTTCTCCTCGCGCTGTGATAGCTCAAATGAAAGCCACTGCAAGGGAGAACGGAATAAAGCCGCCCCAAGGCATAAAGCCTGATCTTAATGTCAAGGACTCCTCTCTCAAGCGCGTATCTGTTCAAAGGCTTACGGCAAGACTTGGGCTTACAAAATACGATATTCCCGCCCCCTTAAAGGAGGAATTTTCGGTAGCAAGTGTTAAAATAATGCTTTTGCAGAACATAGGCGCTCCTGCCGTTGCTTGTGTCGCAGAGGGCGACACCGTTCAAAAGGGAGATGTGATAGCAGTTGCCAAGGACAGAGCTCTCAGCGTAAATATCCACGCTTCGATAGACGGCAAGATAACTACCGTGACCGAAAAATTCATTCGTATAACTAAAACTCCAAAAGGAAAATAAAACATGAAAAAAGCACTTGGAATGATAGAATTCAAAACCGTTGCTTCGGGAATTACCGCCACCGATGTCATGCTTAAAACAGCAGATGTCGAGGTAGTTCAGGCAAATCCCGTATGCCCCGGCAAATATCTTGCTACCATCGCAGGAGAGATAAGCGCTGTAAAGGCTGCAATAGAGGCGGCGGAGCGCTACAATCCTGTTATGCTGATAGATAAGTTTATACTTGGAAATCCTCACGACTCCATTCAGGGCGCTATTTGCGGTGCTCTTGAAATAACAAACAAAAATGCTATTGGAATAATAGAAACCTTTACCGCCGCATCGGCAGTAGTTGCCGCAGATACAGCGGCAAAGACAG
>JAGCJD010000108.1 GCA_017648425.1 Clostridia bacterium
ATAACGGAGAGCTTGTGATGTTGACGGCAGCAAGAAAAAAGGGAAAGGGAAGCCTTGTTTGTAAGCTTGTCGTTCTGGCAGTGCTGATAGGGCTTGTATTCGTTCCCGTAATAAAAATGTTTTCTGTTTTGACAATGCAGGACATAAGAGATGTGTTTACGAGCCAGAGGCTCGTGCCTGCCTTGTTAAATTCCTTGTCGCTTACTGCAATAGCGACAGTAATCGTTATAATTCTTGCGTATGCGCTTGCATGGTGTATTGAGAGAACGGATATAAAACTAAAAGGGCTTTTTGGGATAATACTTGTGCTTCCAATGCTCATACCGTCAATTTCTCACGGAATGGGACTTATAATCCTGCTTGGAAGAAATGGAATAATAACAAATCTTTTAGGTGTTGACAGCGGTTTTATTTATGGCAAGATAGGAATAATCGCAGGCTCTGTTATGTATGCGTTTCCGGTGGCATTTATAATGCTTGCTGATGTTTTGCGATACGAGGACAGGAGCGTGTATCAGGCGGCTGATATTTTGGGAATAGATAAAAAGCGCCGTTTTGCTCGCATAACGCTTCCTTTTTTGCGCAAACCGCTTATAGCGGCTACTTTCAGCGCATTCGCTATGATAGTTACAGATTATGGAGTTCCGCTTATGATAGGCGGTACTACCAAAACAGTGTCACTGCTCATGTATGAAGAGGTAATAAGTCAGCTTAAATTTGGACGCGGCTGTGTTTACGGAATATTGCTTCTTATTCCCGCAATAGTAGCGTTTGTGACGGATATGCTCAATAAGGACAGGGCAGGCATGGCGTTTGTTAAAAGGACGGACAGCAAAAGAGTCAGCAGAGCAAGGAATGCTCTTGCATATACCGTGTGCATTCTCGTGTCTGTGTTGGCGTTGCTTCCCATACTTGCGTTTGTGATACTTGCGTTTGTAAAGAGCTATCCTAACGATATGTCGTTTACTTTGGATAATATTATCAACACCATGCAGATGCGCGGTGGCGGTAAATACCTGCTAAACTCACTGCTTATTGCTTTTGCGGCGGCGACGCTTGGCACTGTTATAGGATTTTTAACGGCATATCTCACATCAAGGTGCAGGAGCGCGCTTTCAAAGTTGATCCATATGATTGTACTTGCATTTATGGCAATACCGGGAATAGTCCTCGGTCTTTCATATGCAATAACATTTACGGGAATGAAAGAGGTATTTGTAATCTTTTTCGCTCTTATTATGGTAAATGTTGCGCATTTTGTTGCATCTCCGTATCTTATGATGTATAATACATTTGGTAAGATGAATGAAAATTTAGAGCCTGTGGGAGAAACCTTAGGTATAGGGCGTATAAGAATGCTCAGGGACATATTTATTCCTATGAGCTTTGGAACGGTTCTTGAAATGTTCTCATATCTTTTTGTGAACTGTATGATGACCATTTCAGCGGTGTCGTTTATTGCGAACAACGAAACTTATCCTATCTCGCTTATGATAAATAAGTTTGAGGCGCAAATGCAGTATGAGAGCGTGGCTGTCGTGTCCTTGTCCATACTCTTGGTCAATCTGGCTTTAAAGGCTGTCATAGCCTTAATAAAAAAGAATGCTTTTAATTACAGACAAAATAAAAAAAAGAGGTATAAAAATGAGCTTGACAAAAAAGCAGTTTGATGTGCTTGTGTATCTGTGTGAGCGCAAGACTTCTGCTTCACAAAGAGAGATAGCGGCTAAAACAGGAAATTCAGTGGGAAGTGTAAACAAGGTAATGTCGGAGCTTTCCGAGCTGTGTCTTGTGTCCTCGGGAAAAATAACGGACAAGGGAATTGAGGCGCTTGAACCATACAGAGTAAAAAAAGCAATATTCATTGCGGCAGGCTTTGGCTCGCGGCTTGTTCCCATTACGCTCAATACCCCTAAGCCCTTGGTAAGAGTTAAGGGTACGAGAATAATTGATACATTGCTTGACGCAGTTATTGCGGCGGGAATTGAGGAGATATACATTGTAAGAGGATATCTTGGCGAGCAGTTCGACCAGTTGCTTGCAAAATACCCCATGATAAAATTTATTGAGAACCCCGCTTACAATGAGTGTAATAATATTTCCTCTGCATATCTTGCAAGAGAGTACATAGGAAATTCTTATGTGTTTGAGGCAGACCTGCTCTTGTATAATCCCGCTATAATCACAAAATATCAGTACTGCACGAATTATCTCGGAGTGCCCACCAAGAGAACGGACGACTGGTGCTTCTTTGTAGACGCCAACGGACGCATAACAAAAATGGGTATAGGCGGCGTTGATTGTCACCATATGTATGGAATTTCTTACTACACAGAGGAGGACGGCAAGCGTCTTGCAGGACACCTTGAAGAGGTATTTAAAAATGTTCCGGGCGGTAAGGAAAAGTATTGGGACGAGGTGTCGCTCTCCTATTACATTGACGAATACAAGATATTCGTAAGAGAATGTACATTTGAGGATATTATTGAAATAGATACATTCAATGAACTCAAAAAATTAGACTCGAACTACGCAATGTAAATAAAAAAAGCGCTTTGGATTTTCCAAAGCGCTTTTGTATTTTAATTTCAAGCTTTCTTTTTGTTGGTAATAGCCTTGATAACAAAGAGTGTAGCTACCGTAAGAACGATACCGATAGGCAAGCAGATAAATATGTTCTGAACAAAGCCTGAGATAACGAACATTACAAAGGAGATAGCCGCAACGGTAATTGCATAAGGCATTTGAGTGGATACATGGTTTATGTGGTTGCACTGACCGCCCGCGGAGGACATGATTGTCGTATCCGAAATAGGTGAGCAGTGGTCGCCGCAAACAGCACCTGCAAGACAAGCAGACATACCAATAATACCAAGTTCGCTACCGATGGGGAAGATGTTAAGAACAATCGGAATAAGGATACCGAAAGTGCCCCAAGATGTACCTGTTGCAAACGCAAGAACGCAAGCAACGAGGAATATAATAGCGGGAAGCATAGAGCCGAGAGCCTCAGCCTGACCGCCCATAAGATCACCGACATAGTACTTTGCGCCGAGAACGCTTGTCATGTTCTTAAGCGCGGTAGCAAATGTAAGAATGAGTATAGCGGGCACCATTGCTATAAAGCCCTGAGGAACGCATTCCATCGTGTCCTTGAAGTTGAGGCAACGGCGAATGAGCATATATACCATAATGATAACGAGAGCAACAAGACCGCCCCAGGGAAGTCCAACGGTTGCGTCTGTGTTTGCGAATGCGTCAACTATACTTGCGCCGTCAAACATTCCGCCTACATAAACAAGACCGAATACGCAGGAGATTATGAGAACGACAACGGGAACGATAAGGTCGATAATGCTGTTCTTTGAATATTCAGCAACGATCTCGGACGATTCGTTCTTGTCGCCGCAGGTGTAGAGGTCGCCGTTTTCAATTGCGTTGAGCTCGTGGAGCTTCATAGGACCGTAATCAAACTTCATAAGACAGATGGCTACTATGAACACGAGAGTAAGTATGGAATAGAAGTTGTAGGGGATCGCCTTTATAAAGAGTGCGATTCCTTCACCCTCCTCAGCATAGCTTGCGACAGCCGCAGCCCAGCTTGAGATAGGAGCTATCATACAGATAGGAGCTGCCGTGGCGTCAATGAGATATGCAAGCTTTGCGCGGGAAATCTTCTTGCTGTCTGTAACGGGACGCATAACAGAGCCGACCGTCAGACAGTTGAAATAGTCGTCAACAAAGATAAGCACGCCGAGTAGGAATGTTGCTATCATAGCTCCCACACGGGATTTGATGTGTGTCTTTGCCCAGTTACCGAACGCCGCAGAGCCGCCTGCTCTGTTGATAAGAGCGACTATTATTCCAAGCTCAACGAGGAATATGAATATTCCCGCGCTTCCCGAAACGGCTGATATAAGACCGTCGCTCGTAACAGCGTCAATAGCCTTGGCAAGGTCGAAATCGGCATAAAGGAGAGCGCCCGATACGATACCGACGAAAAGCGAGCTGAATACTTCCTTGGTAATAAGAGCAAGTCCGATAGCTATAACGGGAGGTAAAAGCGCCCACCATGAGCCGCGGAGATGAACCTCTCCCTCACAGTTTTCGCAGGTTACCATTCCCTCGTCGCAGTCCTCGCAAAGGACGTCGTCCGCAGGACCCTCTTTGCCTTCAATGACCGTGTCGCCTTCACATGCTCCGCATGTAACAAGCCCGTCGTCACAGTCACGGCAGATAACAGTTTTGTTTGCTTCGCCGGTTGTTGCCGCAATGATAAGAAGCACCACGATTGCCAGAACAGCAACGGCAAGAATTATTTTCTTTGTTTTTGACATGATTTCCTCCTGATTAAAATTTCAAAATGCTTATAAGACATAATAACACATTTTGACACTTTATTCAAGAGCTTTTTACAAAAAACTGCGTGATATATCTAAATTCGACTTATTTTTTCCTTTTTAATCTTCTTTTCTTCTTTTTACAGCCTAAGTAAGCGCCCAAAAATGCCGAAAGAATACACAAAGAGCGCAGCAGCAGAGAC
>JAGCJD010000109.1 GCA_017648425.1 Clostridia bacterium
ATAAAGGAAAGAGGTACTGTGAAGTCCCTTAATAGCTTCAGGATAAAACTGAACAGAAAAGGCCTTCAAATCCGCATATTCAATTCCTTCACAAGTGTTGTCGTTTGCATTTACAAAGCTTACCGTTCCGCTAGTTATACTATCCACATCAACAGCATATCCGCAGTTCTGCGATGTAATATAAGTGCGGTCCGTACCTACCTTATGAGAAGGCTGATTTCCTCCTCTGTGTCCGTATTTCATTTTGTAGGTCTTAGCTCCGCTTGCAAGTGCCATTAGCTGATGTCCAAGTCCAACACCAAACATCGGCGCTTTACCAAGCAATTCCTTTACGGTTGAAATATAATCCGCATTGTCGGTGGGATCTCCAGGACCTCCCGAAAGCATTATTCCGTTAGGAGCTTCCGACAAAATAGCGTCAGCCGAGGTGTTTGCGGGAACGACCTTTACATTACAGCCTCTCTTTAAAAGCTCTTGAACAAAGCTCATTTTTACGCCGTAATCAACGACCGTTACATTGTATTTTACATCATTTGCTCCCGCAAAGCTCTTGGGAGCATCACAGGTGACGCTCGCAACAGCGTCCTTTACTGCATAAGCCTTGATATCGTCAAAGCTTTCGGGAACGCTTGCGCATATCTTCGCATTCATCGTTCCGTTCTCTCTCAAATGCTTAGTGACCTCTCTGGTGTCAACACCATATATTCCGACAATTCCATTGTCCTTTAAATATTTATCGAGATCGTATTCGCATCTGAAATTCGAGGGATCTTCACACCATTCGCGGACAACAAATCCCTTTACGGCAGGCTTCCCCTCAAAGTCCTCGGGAATAATTCCGTAGTTTCCTATAAGAGGAAATGTTTCTACAACGATCTGACCGCAAAATGCAGGATCGGTGAGCGTTTCAATATATCCAACCATAGATGTGTTAAATACTAATTCTCCGCAAACCTCAAGCTCTGCTCCAAATGAATAACCCTCAAATGTTTTTCCGTCTTCGGTAATCAAATAAATCTTCTTCATATATACCCCTTTTATGCAAGACATTTTACAAGGACAGCCTTTTGCGCGTGCAAACGGTTTTCAGCTTCGTCAAATATTTCATTTGCGTGTGCCTCTAAGACATCGTCCGTTATCTCCTCATCACGGTGCGCAGGCAGACAATGAAGCACCATTGCGTCACTGTGAGCGACCTCCATGACCTTACTGTTTATCTGATAGCCTGCAAAGATCTTCTTTCTCATTTCAGCCTCGTCCTCTTGTCCCATTGACGCCCATACATCGGTGTAAAGAACATCGGCATCCTTTGCCGCCTCAAAGACATCGTCCGTGCAAACGAATGTACCGTTTTCACTAGCCCACTTCATAAGTTCGGCATCAGGCTCGTATCCCTTAGGACAAGCAACTGAAACGCTCATTCCCATCTTTATTCCACCTACGATAAGAGAGTTCGTCATGTTGTTTCCGTCACCAATATAGCAAAGCTTGTGCCCCTTAAATCCTCCCTTATGCTCCCGTATAGTCATAAGATCGGCAAGCACCTGACAAGGGTGACAGTAGTCGGTAAGACCATTGATTATCGGTATTGTTCCACAACGAGCAAGAGCCTCGACCTCCTCCTGATCAAATGTTCTTATCATAATTCCGTCAAGGTATCTTGAAAGAACTCGCGCTGTATCCTGAACAGGCTCACCTCTGCCTATTTGAAGATCTCTCGAGCTTAAAAACAATGCC
>JAGCJD010000110.1 GCA_017648425.1 Clostridia bacterium
ATTTATGCCCTGACATATAGCGATGTGTCCGTTGACAAAAATTTAAAATACAGATATTATTTTCATAGCGAGCCGATAAATGCCCCGATAACTGAGGGCGATATAGTCGGTGGTGTAGATATAATTTATAACGGTGAGGTAATTGGTAACGCAAAGCTTATTGCAGATGAGGATATACAAGCAAGCGGACTTTTGACAAATCTCAATGGAATGCGATCTTTTTTTATAAGTAGATTTTTTATTTTGAGCGTTGTATTTTTTGTAATACTCTCCATATCTTATTATTGCTTGTTTTTCCGTAGTTCCAAGAGAAAAAATCAAAAAATATTAAATTATAATTTTTTGCAAAAATAAATCCCCCGCTTCAAATGAAGCAGGGGTGATATGACCGCTTATTTTGCGGATTTTCCATTGTTGTCTTTCTTGGTGATCGCAGAAAGAAATCTGAAATTTCTGTGTCCGAGATAGTATGCGGTAAACGATGTGACGAGCGATGGAATTATTATGATAAAATATGTCCACCAAAGCTGGTTAAGCTGTGTTCCTCCCACAGTTATTGAGGAAGTTACACCGAGATACATTCCTTGAATTACAACCGAGCAAAGACGCAAAATTGCGGCTGTGTTCCCTGCCCACGCCATAGTACCCATCATGGGATAAGCAATAGTATAGAGAATTGCTATAATGAAGTTGGGAATATTGGCAACGAGTGCCATGTATAAGCCATTTAGCGGACGGTATTCCTGCTTTCCTACATCAACGGATATTTTGTCCTTTGCGCCTATTTCCCATGTCATGGTATATATAAGATACAAATAGAACAAAATTGCAAAAAATCCAACGATAAGAGAAAGCGTGTCGTTACCGGTCGAGGCTGTTGCCATAGCAAGTACCGCGCCAAATATCGAAATTGCAAATTGGTCTACAAACATTTTTACTATGCTATAAGAATATTTGTTAAAAAAAGCTTTCACAAGTACCTCCAAAGGGTTACAAACATTTTTATATGTGTATTATATACAACGAGTGACTTTTTTTCAATAGATAATATTAAAAGTTTACACTTTATCTATTAAATTCTCACTTTCATATAACAAAAAAGATAAGGAGAACGATATGCCTTACAGTGTTCCGCTTGATACACTTCCCACTCTTGTAAAAGAATTTGTATCGTATAAATCGGTAATACAAAACGCATCAGAAAAAACTATTTCAGAATATTTGCTTGACCTCAGAACATTTTTTCGTTTTCTTGTTGCAAGGGATAAAAAAATTTCAACTGACAGCGAGGATTTTGAAAAAATAGATATACGGTTCATTGACCTTGATTATATTAAGAATATAACGACCGAGGATATATACGATTTTTTAATGTACACCGATAATATCAGGGGTAATATGGCGGCGGCAAAATCAAGAAAGCTATCCGCTATAAAGGGATTTTTTAAATACCTGTGTGTCAAAAGAATGATGCTTGATGATAATCCTGCCATTGATATTGAAACACCTAAGAAAAAGCAAGCGCTTCCCAAATATTTGTCGCTTGAAGAATCCCTTGATCTTTTGAACGCAATAAAAAACGATAAGGAATCCAAAACTACCGTAAGAGATTATGCGATAGTTACCTTGTTTTTGAATTGCGGAATGCGTTTGTCGGAGCTTGTAGGAATAAATATTGAGGATGTAGATACACAGCTTCGTTCGCTTACAGTAACAGGAAAAGGAAATAAGCAACGCATTGTGTATTTGAATGATGCCTGCAGGATAGCGCTTGGCGACTATATAAACGAAAGATTTGGTGAAGCTCACAAGAAATGCGCTAGTAACGCGCTGTTCTTAAGTAGCCGTGAACAGCGGATAAGTGTTAAAACTGTTCAGTGGTTGGTATATAAATATCTCGATATGGCAGGTCTTGAGTCAAAGCACTATTCTGTACATAAGCTCAGACATACTGCCGCAACGCTGATGTACCAGACAGGCAATGTTGATGTCAGAGTTCTTAAGGATATTCTTGGGCACGAACAGCTCAATACGACACAGATATATACTCATGTTAGCAACAGAAGCATGGAGGAGGCAATGGCAAAAAATCCTCTTTCAGGGCAAGCAGGCGTTGATGACGAATAAAAAACAGCTCTCTGTAAAAACAGAGAGCTGTTTTTTTATTTTGCGACACAAGCCTTATTTTTTAATTTGTTACGCACAATAGCTTCAAATCTAATCCATACAACGGTAGATATAAGAGTTAAAATAAATGCAACTATTGCAACCAATATGATATTTAAATTAAAAAATTTGGCGTTAATAGCATTACAAAATCTGATACATACAATATGTATCAAGAAAGCGTATGTACTTAAATCCCCCAAACTAACCAGAGGTCTTGATGAGAGAAGTTTGTAATGCGTTCCGATATTCATTTCCGAATGTGTTACAAGATATATCAGCATTAGGGTTGTTGGAGTATATATAAGAGTATATCTCAAATATTCCGAGCCAACGAACGGAACTTTTATAGTGGCAAGAATAAGCGAGATGATTATCAGAAGAACGGTTGCAAACATTGCTAAATAATACATGC
>JAGCJD010000111.1 GCA_017648425.1 Clostridia bacterium
ATTTCCCATAAGCGCTTTTACGGTCTGCCACTTCCCTTCTATAAGTGCGACTGTTGCGGAAAACTTACAGTAGTAGGATCTAAGGAAGAGCTTTATGAGCTTGCTGTGGATAAGTCAAAGGTAGATGCTATCCCCCACCTCCACCGTCCTTGGATAGACGAGGTAAAGATAAAGTGCTCGGAATGTGGCAACGCAGTTGAAAGGATCTCTCAGGTCGGAGATGTATGGCTTGACGCGGGAATAGTTCCCTTCTCAACGCTCAAACACTTCACCGACAAAGAATATTGGAAGCAGTATTTCCCCGCAGAGCATGTTCTCGAAATGAAAGAGCAGATCCGCCTTTGGTTCTACTCAATGCTCTTTATGAGCACCGTGCTCGTTGACGAGCCTCCTTACGAAAGAGTAAGCACTCACGGCGTTGTCGTTTCAGAGGACGGAAGCAAGTTCTCAAAGACAGGCTTTATGATACGATTTGACGAGGCTGCCGATGTGATCGGCGCAGACGCTTCCCGTTATATCTTCGCATCATCATCGACCTCAAACGATGTCCGCTTTGGATATACGCTCGGTGACGAGGCAAAGAGAAAGCTTCTTGCGTTCTGGAATCTCGAAACATTCTTTGCGACCTATGCTGACATCGACAATGTCAAGGTTGACCTTTCAAAGCTTTGCGTAAGCGAGCTTTGCGATATAGACCGTTGGCTCGTGATCCGTACCAACAGCTTTATCAAGGAAGCCACCAAATACATGAATGATTACTCGACAAGAGATGTCGTGGTAGCATTTGAGGCGTTTGTAAACGATATATCAAACTTCTACATTCGTGTAAACCGCGGAAGATTTTGGAGCACCGAAAACGGCAAGGATAAGCAGAACGCTTACGCTGTTCTGTTCTATGCCATCAAGTCCATCACGGGCGTAATGGCTCCAATCATTCCCTTTATAACCGAAACTACATGGCAGAGATTTGTCAAGAGATACTCAAACGAGGAGGCAGTATCCGTATTCCTTACAGACTACCCCTATGTAAGAGAGGATCTTGATATTACCGATGAGGATATTCTGGCGAATGTAGAAAAGGCAAGAGATATTATTTCTCTCGGTCTAAAGCTTCGTAACGAAAAGCAGATAAAAATACGCCAGCCCCTCTCTACAATCTATGTAAGCGAAACGCAGGCGAACCACAACGCGATAAAGGCATTCGGCTCTATTATTCAAAGCGAGCTCAATATGCTTGATATCAAGGAGCTTGCAAACACCGACTCATTGGAGTCAAACTTCCTCACCGTAAACTTCAAGGTTGCGGGACGAGTTCTCAAAAATCGCGCAAACGATGTAAAGGCATACCTTGCAGAGCTTGACGCTGATACACAGCAAAAGCTTTCGGACGATGTAAAGGCAGGAAAGAGCATAAGCGTTCTCGACATAGCCGACATCGAGCCCGATGTGTTCACCGTAAACTCCAAGTCTGCCGACAGCATAGCGATATTCAAGTCGAGTGACGAGTTCGTTGCCATAGACACGACCATCTCCGAGGAACTTCAAAGAGCAGGTATTCTGCGTGATATAATTCGCCAGTGTCAGGTATTCCGTAAACAAGCGGGATTTGATGTAAGCGATAAGATCTATATTGGATTTGATACCGATTCCGCTCTTATAAAGAGTATAATCGAGGAAAAGTCCGAGCAGCTCACACACGATCTGCTTGCAGTATTGAATTCACCTAGTGTTGCCGAATACACAGGAGAGATCGATCTTGACGGAACAAAGATAACCGTTTCACTTGCTCGCAGATAAATAAAATAAACAACAGCTCTTGCCTTTTGGGCAAGAGCTGTTGTTTTTACCTCAAATTTTACTAAATAGATACAAATACTTAAATTTTCGTTTATTGACAAACATAGGTGTAAGATATATAATTAATGTAGCTAAACAGCAAAATTCCTTTCATTAAACCTCATTATGGAGAAGATTATGAAAAAGAAATACATACTGATACCTATAATTTGCATAGTGGTACTCATAGGAGTAATAACAGCAGTTATGCTCTTAAATCAATCAAACTATCTCAAAAAGCTTCCCTATGACCATGTATCAACGACCTCGTATAACGGCGTAGAAATAGTGGGCGAGGAAGGGCTTTTCTACCTCGTCAAGGACGACAAAAAGGTAAGTAAGGGATATGCGTCACTAAAAAGCGTAAACGACTACTACGGCGACATTGAGGAGCTTATAAAACAGGGAAAAAAGGTCAAGATCTTTGACTATTATATTGCGCACACCTCTGAAAATTCCGATTATCTTATCGTAAACAGCGAGGGTGACGAGGTATATATTTCGGGTGACAGCTACTCTCTTGACGCCACAAGCACAAAGCTCCCATTCCTTGTATTCGTGAACAACACGAACGGTCTGCAAGCAGCAGTCTCGCTTGATAGACTTGATTCCGACATTTCATACAAATCGGGAAACGAGCTTACGCTTCGCCCATTCAAAAGAATAAGCGCTCAAATAACCTGCGATAGCTCGGCAAACTGCGCTTATCTTGAAACCGAGGATATATCGGATTCAAGTCAAAAAAGCTATTTCCGCTCCGATGGTATAAAAATAACCTCGGGCGCTGACATATCCATCACTCGCCTTTATAAGGAAAACGAGCCTCATACAAGCTATGTGTATTTTTATAACGCAACTGATAAAAAGCTCTTGTCCGCCTCAGGCGAGCTCATTTCGCAGGATATAACCGAGCGTTATAAGGCAGGAGATGAAAATTGGCAATATACATTCTCCATAGATGCTCAGACCTCACGGAGCTATATAACAGTATTTTCTCCCTCAAAGGTGTTCACTCTTTCATCAAACGAGTATTATCTTAACACCTTTGCATACGCAGGTAATTGCGTAACAGCAATAAAGATCTCCACCTCAAAATACGAGATCATCGGGCTGTCGGGAACGAGTATAGGAAGCTATTCATCCGCAAGGATAAACGGAACGGCTTTTACTGTTCAGAACCATGACGGAAGTTACAGCTGTCTTGATAAAAACGGGAATGTCATAATGACGGGAAACTATCCCGATATGACACTTGTTCCCGAGCTCTCGGGTGATAAATATTCTGTATTTTCAAGCCCGATGTATGACACAGCAAACAATTCAAGGTATTATCACTTTGCAAAGGCAGGAGCAGGACATTATTCACTGAATACCGAGGGATTGGAAATATCCGTTCTCGAGCCCGATCATTCCTCCTTTATAATCAAAAAAGAAAATAAATATTCTGTTTTTGCGCCGTTCTCAACAGCAAAAACGAGCGCTGAATACGACACTGTATCAGTGCATAACCAAAACGGAGTAATATGGTGTCTTGCCGAGAATTACAAAAACGGAAAAATAGACATTGTCGATCCGCTCACCGCAAAGGCAGCGCTCTCTATAAACTGTTCCGAAGAGGAATTTGCTAAATATCGCATTCTCCACGACAACAATATAGCTCTCGCGACCGATCCTCTTGATACAGATACAGCAGTACATATAAGCATAATAAAGGTAGAAAAGTACGACACCGAGGAGGTGCTCAACTCCGCAAAATATTATGCAGTATATCGTACCGCCCCAATACTTGACCAAGGCTATCCAAATGCCGTGCTGAGCGTATTGGAGCTTGGAGCAAATCTCAAACTCGACGAGCCGTATAATGCATACACATCAAACAATTATCTGGTAGCTCATACCTCAACAGGATCAAATGTATTTTCACTTGACGAATCCTTTACGCTTTCCTCGGTAGCCTCTATCCCCTACCATATAGACCGCGTAATTTATGACATTCAAGATCCCGAAACCAACTATTTTGTTGTAAAGTCCGATAACGGCATGGAGGGACTTTATGACACTGACTCCAAGGCAATACTCGCCCCCTACTACAATGATGTAAAATCGGTTGAGGGCGGATATATAACCGTATCAATGCGTGGAGCATACGGTGTGATACAAAGCAAAAGCAACGGAAAAATAAAAACCGTCATCGACTTTTTGTATGCAAATATAATCCCCTTGGGTGACGGCGGATATTACACCGTAATGCGCAACGGTCAAGAAGATGTGTATGATAAAAACAAGCTTGTTTTAACAGTCAATAACATCCAAAGGATAACTTCCTATACCGAAAACGAAAACGGTTGCATTCGTGTTTCGTATAGCCATATATTCTCCTCCGACTCAACGCTTCACATACACCGCTCACATCAACGCGTAAGGCTTGATTTCGGCAACTATACAAATCTCCCATCGGCAGATACATCAACCGAATTGAACAGCCGTTCAACGGTCATCTACTATTACACCGCGTCAAAGCTCGTCCATACGCAGGTGATACACCCAACAGATAACATAACAGATTTGATGTCCTCGCTTTATTCACAAGCAGAAGGACAGATCTGGTACACAAATGAAGGCGCTAAGGAAATTGTTACAGAAAATCATCTCTACAATCGCCATATAATAAAGCTTTATAGCGCTAACCAATAATACAACGCCCCGACAGATAACTCTGTCGGGGCA
>JAGCJD010000112.1 GCA_017648425.1 Clostridia bacterium
AAAGAAAGCGTATATCCTCGGGCTTGCTTTTGGTGTGATTTATCGGCACACCCTCAACATGCCAAGCCCCCTCATGACCGAGAAACTCGCTATTGAGATATACGGAAGCTGTGAGAATTTTACGGTCCAGAACAACTACATCTATCAGATATACGATGCGGGTATAACACACCAGTGGAGCGGAGTAGGGGACAAGGTTTTTAATCACACGAATGTTTTTTATCGCAATAATGTAATTGAAAATTGCGTTTATTCCATCGAATATTTTGTAAGTGGCTGTGAGCCCGATAACCCGAGCGTAATGACAAATTTTGTAATTGAGGGCAACCATATGTGGTATGCGTCAAGAGGATTTTGCGAGCAAAGACCGCCCGCAGACCGCTCATGGGGAGCGCACATAAAGGGACTTTGCAGCAGAACGGGCAACCGCGCAAAGGATTATCTTATAAAGGACAACATTTTTGTTGACGGCAAGGACAGACTTGTTCAAATAACATCCAACCTCTACAATGCCGATGGTAGCGACAGCATGCCAACGCTTGAAGGAAATGTTTTCGTTGAGGAATACGGCAGAAAGTTTGGTCAGATAGAGCTGTCCAACACACCCGCTTCACATGATGACGCAAGATACAATTTTGATATTCCCGAGTATATAACCGAAAGAACATACGGCAGGTCAAAGAATAATAGGTGCTTGTTTATTGGGGAGCAGGAAAAATGAAAAACAAATTCCTTACATTTAGCTTTGACGATGGCGTTACTCAGGATATTCGCTTTATGAAGCTGCTTGACAAATACGGAATGAAGGGAACATTCAATCTCAATAGCGAGTTTCTCGGTCATGAGGGGGCTTGGCATGTTGAGGGTGTGCCGATAAATCACACCAAAAGCAAGCCCGAGGATATACGCTTTCTTTATGAGGGGCACGAGGTCGCCGCTCATACGCTGACGCACCCGTTTTTGCCCGATCTTTCTCGCGAGGAGATAATCCGTCAGGTTGAGGAGGACAGACTTAAACTCAGTGAGCTTTGCGGATACGAGGTCGTTGGATTTGCATACCCGAACGGGGGCAAAAATTACAGCGATTTTGTGAGCGAAACCATTAAGGAAAGCACGGGAATAAAGTACGCGAGAACGATAATATCAACTTACAGCTTTGATGCTCAGGAGAACCTTTATCAGTTCCACCCAACAGCGTGGAATCACGGAGATGCGGACAAGATTTTCGAGCTTGGAAAGCAGTTCTTGGAACTCAAATCAGACGAGAAAAAGATATTTTATGTCTGGGGACATACCTATGAATTTGATGCAAATGATTCCTGGAAACGAATGGAGGAGTTCCTTGAAATGATGAGCGGTAGAGATGATATTTCCTACTGCACCAACAAAGAGGCGCTTCTCGGTTAAACAAAGAAAACGGATATGAGTGATATCACTCATATCCGTTTTCTTTATCTGTGTTCTGGTAAATCTTTCGCATTTCCTTGGGAGAAATTCCAAATTGCTTTTGGAATACTCTGTTAAAGTACGGTATCTCGCTGTATCCGACATCGGTAGCAATATTCGATATGCTTTTGTTTGTAGTTTGTATCATGTGCGCGGCGGCAGAAAGCTTTGTAAGATTTATGTACTGCGGAAGCGTCATTCCAACATCGGATTTAAAAAGGCTTCTGAAATGAGATGCCGACAGATTACAGCTTTTGGCTACCTTTTCGGCGGTCATAAGCTGAGTGTCCGCGTAATGCTCTCTTATATAGAGGAGCGCGGGTTTGAGCTTTTTGGAAATGGGAAGCTTTTTGGAGCTCTTATCTATATCGCCTATGCGCGCGGACTCAATAAGTATCTGACCGACCAGCAGGGTGTTGTATAGCTCGGAATATATATCGTTGTGCGTTATTTCGGCAAGCGCATTTATAAGTCTTGCAAATTCGGGGTGCTCGTAGGGGGAGAAGATACCGTTAAAGCCTATATCGGAAATTTTGAGCAGCTCGTCCGTCAGCTTTCCTTGCGTGTTGAGCAGGATCTGCTGAACATCAACAAACAGCCAAACCCAATTGCAAGGAGCACCCGCGTATGCCGTTGACATATGCGGAATGTTTGCGTTTACACACTGTATGTCGCCCTGCTTGAATTTATATATTCTGTTTTCAACATGAGTTTCACCCGTTCCCGAAAGACATATGCCAAGTTCAAGGCAGTTATGGTAGTGCAGAGCAGAGAGCGGCTGTGATGGAAGCATGGCTCTTTGTCCGATAGAAAGTCCTTTGTCAAGGGAAACATAACCTATTTGAAAATAGGTTGGCAGAACTTCAATTCTCGTTTTGTATTCCATAAATAACCTCCTTGTAAGATTGGGCTTAATTCATTATATCATTTTGAGGGGCATTTGCACAAGAGAACAGAGCGTAATTTTAAAAAAAATTAACAAAATCTACTGCCTTTTTATGGAAAATCGAGATTTTTTTAAAAAAACAAGCGAAAAGTGCAAGAATTCAATCGTTTTGTTCTTGTTTTTTTGAATTAAAAGTGTTATAATAGTATAGGTAATAAATAATATAATCGGGGGATTATGCAATGATAATAAAAACACCGCCTATGGGTTGGAACACATGGAACACATTTGGCGATAAAATTGACGAAAAGCTCGTAAGAGAAACGGCTGATTTTATCGTGGAATCGGGGCTTCGCGATGCGGGCTACGAATATGTGGTAATTGATGACTGCTGGTCAGAGCTTAAGCGTGACGAAAATGGCAGACTTGTAGCGGACAAAAATAAATTTCCGAGCGGAATGAAGGCTCTTGCGGATTACATACATTCAAAGGGTCTTAAATTCGGTATGTATTCCTGCTGCGGAGCGCTCACCTGCGCAGGCTTTCCCGGAAGCTACGACCACGAATACATAGACGCGGCTACATTTGCCGAGTGGGAGGTTGACTACTTAAAGTACGACTTCTGCTACCACACGGGAACTCTTGAAGGAAAATTCTTTTATCGCAGAATGGGCGCGGCTCTTGCCAACTGTGGCAGAGATATAGTATTCAGCGCTTGCTCTTGGGGAATGGAAGAAACTCAGGAGTGGGTAAAGACCACGGGAGCGCATTTGTGGCGTTCAACCCACGATATACAGAATAGCTGGGCTTCGATAAAGAGCATCACCCAGCAGCAGGCGCGCCTTATTCCTTATAACGGACACGGCTGCTTTAACGATATGGATATGCTCGTAGTCGGAATGGACGGCAAGAGCTTTATAGATGGCTTCTGGCAGACAAACGGATGTACAGAGCTTGACCACAAGACGCACTTCTCAATTTGGTGTATGTTCGGCTCTCCTCTTATGATCGGCTGTGACATACGCAAGATGAGCGATGGCGCAAAGGCGATACTCACCAACAAGGAGGCTATTGCAATAAATCAAGACGGAGCTTACAATCAGGTGTATAGGCTCACTCTTGACAGAGGTCCTGAGGACGCGCTTGTTTGCGCAAGAATGCTTGAAAACGGCGATTTTGCCATAGGCGTATTCAACCTTATGGATGGCGAATACAGATTTGTGTTCGGTTTTGACGAAATGGGAATTACTACCCACTGCGGAAAGGATATTGAGGTTACGGAGATCTGGACGGGTGAGCGCGAGGAGCTCGTGAGCGGAACTATCAATACCGTAGTTGAGGGACACGGCTGTAAGCTTTATCGCTTAAAGCTTATTCAAAAATGAACTGCTACGCGTGTGAGCGAGAAATTGATACCATAGATGTGGGAGCGCACAGAAAGCTTATAGATAAGTGCGCGCCACGCTATATGTGTAGGGATTGCTTGTCCCGCGAGCTGGGCTGGTCAAGAGAATATCTTGATGCAACTATACAAATGTACAGGGAAAGAGGTTGTATGCTTTTTCCACCAATAAAAAAGGAGGATTTATGAAACAGATACCGGAATGCTTTGCTACCACTCCGATAGTATATGCGGTTGGAAGCAAATATCAGATCATGGTTCCCGTAACAAAGGAAACACTGATGTGGGTAGAGATTGCAGGAAACTGCTTCTACGATGATGTAAACGGAATTTTGCGTTCAAACTGTACGACACACAGAATGACAGTTCCGATGGAGCTGCTTGACGATGCAAAGGAATACAAGGTTTGCTACCGTATAGTAAACGAGAGAAAGCCTTATTATTCTGATGTGACCGATGTGTTTGAATACAGCTCTCCCTTTTATCCTGTAAAGCAGGAGGGAGCAAGATTTTATCATATCTCTGATGCTCACAATCAGGTCAGCGCGCCCGTTGCTTCGGCAAAGGCGTTTGGCGAGATAGATTTTCTCATTCTCAACGGTGATTTGCCGGACCATAGCGGTGATACCAAAAACTTTACCACTATACACAGAATTGCGGCAGAGATAACCGACGGAGAAAAGCCCGTTGTATTCTCTCGCGGAAATCACGACATGAGAGGAATATACGCGGAGAACATTTGCGAGCACACGCCCGTTGAAAACGGAAGATCCTATTATACATTCCGACTTGGAAGTATATGGGGAATGGTGCTTGACTGCGGAGAGGATAAGTACGATTACCACATAGAGTACGCTCACACGATATGCTGTGAGGATTTCAGCAAGAGAGAGCTTGAATTTATCAAAAAGGTAATTGAAAACGCTCGCAAGGAATACGAGGCTGACGGAGTAAAGCATAAGATAATTATTGCTCACGATCCGTTTACGGAGTATGTTGCTTCAAAAATATCCGAGGAGGATATGAAGACATATAAGGAATGGGCAAAGCTGTTCAGAGGGTAAAGCCTGACGCTATGATATGCGGTCATGTTCACGATGCATATATAACAAGACCGGGTGACGCGCTTGACAGACTTGGACAGCCGTGTCCCGTTGTT
>JAGCJD010000113.1 GCA_017648425.1 Clostridia bacterium
GGACTTCGAGAGTCGCATCCTCATGATATCAATATCACAAAGGAAGCGCCCAACTATTCTTCGCAAGGCTAATAAAAAATCAAAACACACTGCATTTTTGCAGTGTGTTTTTTTGATGTTTTGTGTTAAAAAATCTTTAAATCTATATACAAATCTGTAATTATATGATATAATGTATCTAATTGTAACTATTTGTATTGGAGTAATTATGGGTACGAAAAACAATAATGATTTTAGAAATAACAGACGATTTGAAAACAACAAAAAAGATAAGGAGCAAGAGCCGATCTCTGAGGGGCTTGTCGTTGGCAGAAATGCTGTGCGTGAGCTTTTAAAGTCGGGACGCTCGATCGATAAAATATTTGTTCAGCGAGGTGAGCGCGAGGGCTCGATAGTAGTGCTTGTTTCCGAGGCTGTTTCAAGGCACATTCCTCTCGTTGAGGTTGAAAAGACAAAGCTTGATAAAATGACCGCCTTTGCCACACATCAAGGAATAGTTGCTATGGCGGCTGAAAAGGAGTATTGTACTATCGACGATATACTTGATATTGCTGAAAAAAGAGGCGAGCGTCCGTTTATCGTTATAGCTGACGGAATTACAGATCCACATAATTTGGGAGCATTAATAAGATGTGCTGAGGGAGTAGGCGCTCACGGATTGATAATTCCTAAAAGACGAGCAGTTGGTCTTACGCCCGTTGTAACGCGTTCTTCTTGCGGAGCTATCGAGCATTTGGCAATAGCAAAGGTAACTAATCTTGCATCTACTATTGATACGCTAAAAGAAAAGGGAATTTGGATATTCGCTGCCGAAGCTGGAGGAGATGCTTATTATGATACGGATTTCAAGTGTCCGTGCGCAATTGTTTTGGGCAGCGAGGGCGATGGTGTTTCACGGCTCATTAAGGACAAATCCGATTATATAACATCTATACCAATGTACGGTCATGTAAATTCATTTAATGTTTCAACGGCTGCAGCCGTTATTCTTGCAGAGGTTGCAAGACAAAACAAGGGAGCTCTGAAATAATTTTTATTTGGAGGCAGTATGAGTAAGGAACAAAACATTGACGATATATTAAAGCTGTTAAGGGATTCTGTAAACACGGATACGCTTGATGTAATTGACGAGCAACCGACCGGCGAAAAGGATATTTCTACAGAGCTTTTACAGGAATCGTTAAAAAGTAAATATATTGATACTGAGATTTTAAACGAGGATCTGCAAACTGAAAGCACCGATAAATATATTTTGGACAGTGATTTTTTGACTGAGATCGAGGAATTGTCTGCGATTGATGATTTGGATAACAGTACAGTAGAGGAGCAGATATTTGCTCCTTCAAAGCTTATCGATTTAAATGATGTTTCCGATGTAAAGCCAATTTTTGATGATCAGGTAATCGTTGAGCAAGTAGTTACCAATGATTTGGAAAAATTGGAGGATACCCTTGTTGATAACGAGCCTGTACAGTTTCAAGATAACATTGACGAGGAGCTTCCGATAGATACTACCGATGAGCTTGTTGCAGCATTAAAGCCAACTGAGGATATTGTATCCGCATACGAGGACACTCCTGATGATACAATCTACGAATTTGACGAGCAGGAGCAGATATATGCAGATATAAGTCTTGATGACAATAATGTTACAGAGGACAATATTGCAGAGCTCGACGAAGATACACCTAAGGGTGATGTTGTAAATACTACTGAAAACCTTGAAGAGGAGCATGAAACATTTCTTGCTTCAATGAGAAAAACAGGACTTGATTTTACCGCAGAGGATATGAGTATATCTGCGGATAAAAAAAGCAGCGAACAGAATTCCTTTTATGTCTCAAATGACAATTCTGATCCTATTGTGACTGATGATATAGATCTTTCTACGATAAACCTTATGATGCAATTCTGCGAAAAGGAAGAATTGGAAAGAACTATTGGAAATCAAAAAGTAGATGATTTTCTTAAATTTGAGGATTATTCAAATGAAGAATCGCAGGCAGACCGCGCTACTTCAAAAAAGGAATTTACCTCGCCAGAGCAAGCTGAGGAAATTCTTGCTTCATACAAAAAAAGCAAGAATAGCGCTGCTTTGTCGTTGATAATTTGTTTGGTAATAGGTGTTATCTCGTTTATATACGAGCTTATTCCGAGAGTGGGCAGAACTAGCGGATTGATCGATTATACCGCGTATCCCGCGGTTTATGCTTTGATTGGATTGCAATTTCTTGTGTTTGCGGGCGTAGTTTATTACAAGCAGATCTGGCACGGATTAAAGCGCGCATTCTCATTTTCACCCAACAAATATTCGATTGCGGCAATAATCATGTCACTTACAGTAATATATGATTTAATAGTCGTCATTTTACTTGCATTTACAAATGATGAGCTGCCGTCAATGTATAACACTATCGCTATATTTTCTTGCGCATTATGTATTCTCGCCGATCTTCTCAGTGTCTCGGCTGAGGCTAGATCGTTTGGAGTATATAGCTCGGAAGCAAAGAAATATACGCTTGTTAAGGAAACTGAAAAGAGCAGTATTGGCTCTAAAATGTACAGCGGCGGACTTGATTCTGAAAAGTCAATTTATTCTGCACGCACTGTTGATTTTCCTAACGGATTTTTTAAGAGTCTTGAAAACAAATCAGAAAACAAGCTTCTCACAGTTTTACTTATGCCTGCGTTGATACTTGGTATTATAGCAGCAATAGTTTCTGCTTCGATAGGATTTGACGCTTATACTGCTAGTGCGGCGTTTATGGTTTGTATTTACTCAATACTTCCTGTTATTCTTATAGTTTCAGACATAATTCCGTATTGGATTGCTTGTGTCAGATTATCCAAGCGTTCGTGCGCTTTTTCGGGTATGGGAGCTATCGAAAAATACGAAAAATGCGATATAATGGTGTTCAACGATCTTCATGTATTCAAAAAATGCAAGACCGAGGATATTGGCATTGTAGTGTACGATAATGGAGTCGGATATTTAACGCTCGGCTGTCTTGATGCCGTATATCAAAAGATCGGCGGACCGTTATCGGGAATGAAAATGAATCTACCCGATGTTTTTAAGTTTGACAATGTTATTTTTAAGAGAATTTCACGAAATGGCATTGAAGCAATTGTTGACAAAAAGCACTCAATAATTATTGGTGATCCTTCGTATATGCAAAGATACGGTCTTGTTTTCCCTGAAAACGAGCAAAAAAGCGATAGACTTACCTTGTGTGTATCCTTGAACGGAAAGGTGAGCGCAAAACTCAGTGTCAGATATGAAATCGAACCTGTTTTTGAAATGTTGGCAGAACGATTGGGCAAAGAAGGTATTTCCTGCGCTGTGCAGACCTACGATCCTTTGATAAACGGTGTTATGATTTCAAGAGCAAGAGTTATCGGTAGCTCTCCTATCAGTGTAGTTCACGGAACTGTTGAGGACATGAGAGCGCGTGATATCAAGCGTTACAGAAACGGTGAGGACGCTATTATCTCTTGCGCTTCTAGATTAAAGCTTGTTGAAGTTGAGGTTTGGCTCAAAAAGCTATCGTCAATCAAAAAACTTTGCAACAGAATATCTGTGGCATTTTCCGCGTTTGGTCTTTTGACTGTTATACTATTGATCTCGCTCGGTGTTGTGGGATATGTTGATCAAAACTATATATTTATTTACTTGATTTTAGAACTAATTGCGTTGGCAATACCAATGATTAAGTATTTACCTCACAAAAAATATTTTACTGTCGAGGCTTTGAACGCTGAAATAGAAAAACAAAAGCATGAACAATATATAGCAGAGCAAAAAAATAATAAAAAGAAAACAAGAAAAACAAGTGATTAAAATGAACAAACAAATCAGTACTATATTAAAATCCGTAACAAAGCCAGGAAGATATTCATGCGGTGAGTACGGTCAAATTATAAAGGATAAAGCAAATATCAAGGCGAGATTTGCCTTTTGCTTTCCGGATACATACGAGATAGGAATGTCTAATCTTGGCGTGAGGATACTTTACGGAGTTCTAAACCAAGAGGAAGATGTTTGGTGTGAGCGGGTATATACGCCTTGGCTCGATATGCAAGAAAAGATGCGTGAGCATAATCTGCCTCTTTGTGCTTGTGAGAGTGGAGATCCCATATCTGATTTTGATATGATCGGATTTACACTTCAATACGAAATGAGCTATACAAATGTGCTCAATATGCTTGACCTCGCAAAGCTACCGCTTTATGCAAAGGACAGAGACGATACCATGCCAATAATTATTGGCGGAGGTCCTTGCGCTTATAACGCTGAGCCTGTTGCTGACTTCTTTGATCTTTTCAATATTGGCGAAGGTGAGGAAATGCTCCCTGAGTTATGCAGACTGTATATAAAAATGAAGGACGAGGGCAGATATTCAAAAGCTGAATATCTTCATGAGGCTGCGCGCACTATTGAGGGAATATATGTTCCGTCACTGTATAATGTAACCTATAATGAAGACGGAACAATTAACGCATATACGCCAATATATGATGATATTCCAAAGCAGGTACGAAAAAGAATAATTACTGACATGGATAAATCGTATTTTCCTGAAAAAGTAGTAATGCCTTATATCGAAACTGTACACGACAGAATAATGCTTGAAGTATTTCGTGGCTGTATCAGAGGCTGTCGCTTTTGTCAGGCAGGAATAATATACCGACCTGTCAGAGAAAAATCCCCTGATGTATTAAACGAGCAAGCGAAATGTCTTTATGAGGCTACCGGGTATGACGAAATATCTCTCACCTCACTTTCTATCAGTGATTATACGCACCTTGAGGAGCTGACGGATCAACTGCTCGAATGGACGAACGAGAATATGGTAAGCTTATCATTGCCATCGCTGCGTGTTGATAGCTTTAATAAGGAGCTTATGGATAAAATCGCAACTGTACGCTCGTCCTCGTTGACATTTGCTCCAGAAGCCGGAACACAGCGTCTTCGTGATGTTATAAACAAAAATGTTCGCGAAGAAGATCTCCTCAGAGCTGTAAATGTTGCCTTTGAGGCGGGAAAAAATACAGTTAAGCTATATTTTATGTCGGGATTGCCGACAGAAACATATGACGACCTTAAAGGCATTTCCGATCTTGCTTCTCATGTTGTTGATGCATATTATAAGTGTCCCAACAGAAATAAGGCGAAAAAGCCGCAGGTTACTATAAGTGTTTCGTGCTTTATACCAAAGCCTTTTACTCCTTTCCAATGGGAGGCTCAGGATACCATGGAAATGCTTGCTGAAAAGCAAGAATACCTAGGCTCTCAGATAACTGACAGAAAGATCAGATATACCCACCATGATGCACGAGTAAGCCGTATTGAGGCGGTTTTAGCAAGAGGCGATCGTCGTCTTGCCCCCGCTCTCGCTCTTGCTTGTAGGGAAGGGTTTGCCTTTGACGCATGGGACGAGTGTTTTGATTATGACAAGTGGATATCGGTTTTTGAGCGTTGCGGAATTGATCCTGCTTTTTACGCAAACCGAGCCTTTGGTCTTGGCGAGGTATTGCCTTGGGATATTATTGATTGTGGAGTTACAAAGGAGTTCTTGCTTCGAGAGCGAAATAAAGCGTATGCCGAGAACACAACTCCGCACTGTCGCGAGAAATGTAGCGGTTGCGGAGCAAATAAATTGGGAGGTGAACGCACATGTTGTCCAAAGGCTCAAAGTTGAACGAAAAGAAAAGACTTAACTCGTTACCTCTTTTTGATACTCCTAAGAATGTAAGATTAAAATTTATAAAGGTTGGCAATCTGCAATATATCTCTCATTTGGATTTACAGAGGACATTTAACAGGGTGATTACTCGCGCATGTATTCCCGTGTGGTACACAAAGGGCTTTAATCCCCACGCAAAGCTTGTGTTCTCAACACCCTTGAGCGTTGGAGCGCAAAGTAATTGCGAATATCTGGATATACGCATTGACAGAGAGATCTCTTTTGCAGAGATAATGGAAAGATTGAATTGTGAGCTAACTGAGGAGCTTTGTATAATTGATGCGTACGAGCCCGTTGAGGATTTTTCCAAAATTGCATGGTCGAGCTACAATATTGAAATTTGTACGGATAACGCAAACTCAAATATTGTGGAACAAATAAAAAAATTGCTTACATCATCTCCTCTTTATCTTATTAAAAAAACAAAGTCGGGAGAGAAGCAAATCGATATAATTCCTCTTATAAACAGTGTTGCAGTATCCTTTGATGATGCAACATCGATCATTAAAATTTCCTGCATATTATCCGCTTCCAGCACCGAATATCTCAATCCTGAGATGTTAATTACAGCTTTGAAGAATAATTTAGGTCTTCTTTGCGGAGATCCAACCAAAGAGAGCTATACGATAATAAGAACGGGACTTTTAAAAGAGGATATGACCGAATTTTCATAAA
>JAGCJD010000114.1 GCA_017648425.1 Clostridia bacterium
ACATCGAACTATGCAGTTGACCTTGTAAACAGAGCGAGCGCGGCAGCAGGAGGTCCTGAGGTTCTCGTATGCTCAATGGATAAGCCCACTCTCGACTCTGCTGCTATTATGCAATCTCACCCCAAGATAAAGCTTCTCGTATGCACGGGAGGTCCCGGTGTTGTAAAGGCAGTTCTTTCCTCGGGCAAAAAGGCAATCGGAGCAGGCGCGGGCAATCCTCCCGTTATTGTTGACGATACCGCTGATATAAGAAAGGCTGGCAAGGATATAATTGACGGTTGCTCATTTGACAACAATCTTCCATGCATAGCTGAAAAGGAGGTATTCGCGTTCTCCAATATCGCAGACCGCCTTATTGACGAAATGCAAAGAAACGGCGCTTACCTTATAAACTCCAAGCAGGCAGAGGAGCTTGCCAAGGTAGTTCTCGTTGAAAAGACAAACAAGGCAGGAAAGACTGTCAAGATAATCAGCCGCGACTGCGTTGGACGCGATGCCGATGTTCTTTTGGCAAAGATAGGCATTAATGTTGGCAAGGATATCCGTTGCATTATCTGCGAAACAGACTTTAACCACGACTTTGTTCAACATGAGCTTATGATGCCCATTCTCCCCATTGTAAGAGTTAACAATATAGGAGAAGCTATTGACCTTGCAGTAAAGGCAGAGCACGGAAACAGACATACAGCTCACATGCACTCAAAGAACATAGACCATCTCTCAGCATTCGCCAAGGCAGTTGAAACGACTATATTCGTAAAGAACGCGCCTTCATACGCAGGAATAGGTTTTGGCGGCGAGGGACACACAACATTTACGATTGCAGGTCCTACGGGTGAGGGTATTACCTCAGCTCGTTCCTTTACAAGAAAACGCAGATGCGTTATGGCGGATAATTTCAGAATAATTTAAGGGGGTACGCGCAAATGAAATATTCCGAGCAAGAGCTTAAAGCGCTGGTAAGCAAGGTAATAGAAACAATGGGCGAAAAGAGCTCGTGTGACGGCAATATCCCCGTGGGAATATCAAACCGCCACATTCACCTCTCCCGCGAGCATGTTGATATACTCTTTGGAAAGGGATATCAGCTCACTCAGCTCAAAGAGCTGTCCCAGCCAGGTCAGTTTGCCTGCAAGGAACAGCTTACGATAATAGGACCTTCCATGAGAGCGATAGAGGGAGTTCGCGTGTTAGGCCCTGAGAGAAAGGCTTCTCAGGTAGAAATATCACGCACTGATAGCTTTGTTCTTAAAGTAAAGCCTCCCGTAAGAGAATCTGGCGACATTAAGGGCTCTGCTCCCATAACAATTGTAGGTCCCAAGGGCATAGTTACTCTGAACGAGGGCTGTATAATTGCCAACAGACACATACACATGAGCGAGGAGGAGGGACTTGCCTTCGGAGTTCGTGACGGCGAATATGTTGATGTTGAACTTTGCGGTGAAAGAAAAAGTCTTTTCTACGATGTTCAGATAAGAGTACACAAGGATTTCCGTCTTGAAATGCATATCGATACCGATGATGCAAACGCCGCAGGCGTCGCAAACGGATTTAAGGCAAAGCTTATAAAGAAATAAGAAAAGCAAAAAAAAAATGCGTTAGCGTGCTACAAACACGCTAACGCATTTTTATTTTTATTATTGCTCAATAACAGCCTTTACAACCGAGAAAAACCGTTCAAATGAAGCCTTATCAAGGCGTTCATCGGGGGAATGCAGATCAAGCACCACAGGTCCGCAAGAAATAATATCCATATCGGGTATAGCCTCACTTATAAAGCCACATTCAAGTCCCGCGTGAATTCCCGTAATACAGGGCTCATTCTCAAAAATACTACTGTAAGCTCTTTTATAGTCCTCTTGAAGTCTTGAATGCTCAGCAAATTTCCACGATGGATACCGATTGTAGTGGCGTATATCTCCACCCAGAATACGAGCGTACGCATCAAGCTCGGAGGCTGACGCATCAATTCGCGAAGCAAATGACGAGCGTGAGGAGAACACAAGTTCCGCCCCCATGTCATTCACACTTACAATACCAAGATTTCTCGACCACTCAACAATTCCCTCTACCGCATTGTTCATTTCATAAATCCCATTTGCGGCGGTAAGCATAACAAAAATCACCTTGTCGGTAGTTTTTTTATCAGGCACGCTGACACAAGTATTTTGGGAAACGAGTTCACAGACAAGAGAAAAACCACTGTCTTCAGCGCACAAACCATCAGAAAGAGCCTCCCTCATATTTTCAATACGCTCATTGACCGTATAGGCATCATCAGTAGCCACCAGCGCAACGCATTCACGAGGAATAGCGTTATCCTTAGTTCCTCCGTAAATGCTTACGATGCGCGTATGCTCGTCAATTACAGCGTCAAGCGCCCTGCCCATAAGCTTGTTTGCGTTTGCCCTGCCCTTGTCTATATCCTCTCCTGAATGTCCGCCAAAAAGTCCCTTTACAGTTATCTTAAATATTGCGTTTGCGCATATCTCCTCTGACATTACATCAAAGGTCAGAGATGAACGCTGTCCTCCTGCGCACGAGGCAATTACCAAGCTCTCGTCTGCACTATCCATATTTATCATTCTGCGAGCAAAAATACGGCTGTAATCAAAACTCTTAGCGCCTTCAAGACCAACCTCCTCAGAGGCAGTAAAAAGACATTGTAGCGCCCCATGCCTTGCTACACCGCCGTCAAGAACATAAAGCATTGTGGCAACAGCCACACCGTTGTCAGCGCCAAGCGTTGTACCCTCTGCTCGTATCCAACCATCACTCTCGTAAAGTTTTAATCCGTCACGCGAAAAATCGTGCTCAACTCCCTGATTTTTCTCGCACACCATATCAGTATGTCCCTGCAAAAGCAAGGGGGGAATATTCTCACAGCCATGAGTTGCCACCTTGTTTATAAGAACATTGTTGAATTCATCTCTGTAATATTCAAGACCGCGTGAGCGTGCAAAATCACAGAGATATTCCGCTATTTTTTCCTCATGGTAAGAAGCCCTCGGTATAGCCGAGAGCTCCTCAAAATATTCTATAAGCCTTGGATATGCAAAATTATCACTTAACATTATCCATTAAGAGTGTCGCATCTTCTGTACACTCTGTCCCCTTTTCCTCTTTGATAGATCAATTTTATCTCCCGTTACGCCATCAAGATCTTTAAGTATAATTCCTGTACCATTAACAACGCAAAGCATGGGATCTTTGGCAACACGCGTTTTTATTCCCGTAACATCTGAAATAAGCTTGTCAAAGCCATAAAGCATACTTCCTCCGCCCGTCATAACAATTCCGTCACGAAGTATATCTCCCACTAGATCAGGGGGAGTTTTTTCTATGACTGAGCAAATGCAATCGATGACCGCCGATATAGGCTCCATCATTGCTTCAAGCATTTCCTTTGAGGAAAGTACCGCCTCAACAGGAAGGCCCGAAACAAGGCTTCTTCCCTTTACATTCATAGTCTTTGCCGTACCGTGCTCGTATACCGCGCCTATCTTTATTTTTATCTGCTCCGCAGTTCTCTCTCCGATTATCATATTATATTTGCGTCTTACATACTGTCCTATCGCCTCATCAAACTTGTCGCCCGCTATTTTAATGCTTTCCGAAACGACTATACCGCCCAATGAGATCACCGCGATATCGGTAGTACCGCCACCGACATCAACTATCATGCTTCCTGTCGGTAAGCTTATATCAATACCCGCGCCGAGAGCAGCCGCAATGGGCTCGTCAACAATGTATGTCTTTCTCGCTCCTGCGCGATTTCCTGCGTCCGTCACCGCGCGCATTTCAACATCAGTAACACCCGAGGGCACACAAATAACAACTCTGGGTGGAAATACAGCGTTTCCGCAAGCGCGGCGAATAAAAAACTGTATCATCTTCTGCGTCACAGCGTAGTCACTTATGACCCCATCTTTCAGCGGTCTTATTACCTTTATGTTGTCAGGGTTTCTACCTATCATCGCCTGCGCATCCTTGCCGATCTTATCAATGGTATCCGTATTAGAATCCACTGCAACGACCGATGGCTCATGCAAAACTATCCCGTCCCCCTCCACGCATACGATAACGGAGGCAGTTCCGAGGTCTATTCCTATGTCTCGACTAAGTTTATTTTTTATTTTAAAATTAAACATTCCTACCCCCCGTCAGGGAATTTATCTCTCACTATATATTATACACTCACACCGTGCATATTTCAAGTAGAATTTTGTCGTATAAAAAATTTTTTGTGTATTTACACTTTATTTTCACTTGCAAGGGCAAAGCACAAAACGCCTCTGGCTCCGACTCGCTTCAAACATTTGACACAAGCAGCCATGCTTGACCCCGATGTCACAACATCATCGATGAGAATAACATATTTTTCATCAGCACTGGCATTTTTTCTCAAACGAATACTAAGCTTTGCGTTTTTCTCTCTGCTGCTTACATCAAGCTTTTTCTGAACCTTTGCCGAAATCCTTGACCTAAGCAACGACCTATACTCAATTCCCATACTTTTTGCTATACATCGCGAAAGCAACTGCGCCTGATCAAATCCGTTGGCTCTGTAAGACATCTGCCCTCTCGGCACTCCCGTAATAACAAGCTGCTCCTCGGATATACCAAGCGTGTCTATCTCCTCCTTTATTATGGGAACGAGATGCTTGGCGACAAACTCCGCCAAGCGCTTATATTTTTTACCTTTCATAATAAATATAAGCTTCATTTCGGGCAAATATGCTTCCAGCTTTTTATAGTAAAAGAGCTTACGAAGAACTATCGCCCCCGACTTTTGCAATCTTTTGGGCATACACACACATTCACGCATGGGCTTAAAGCAATCCGAGCAACCGAAATTCAATGCGGAATTACACCCCATGCGACAAGCGTCACAAAACGCCGAATCCGAGAGCTCATAATCAAGTATCTCTCCGCAACCAACGCATTTGTGTACGGTAATAAATCTTTTTATAAAATCCTCTCGCGTCATTTTGTGCATATCTCGCAAATAAGCTGTTTAAGTCCAGTATATCTCATGGATTGACGGTCATTTTCAACCATCTCCCACACTATATCCTCTCGCCCCACGAGTATTACCATGCTTTGCGCACGCGTCACGGCTGTATAAAGCAAATTCCTAGAAAGCAGCATTTGCGCCGCAGAATACACGGGAATAACGACTATCGGATACTCACTTCCCTGACTTTTATGCACAGTTATAGCGTACGCGTGTTCAAGATCTTCAAGCAGTGAAAGATCATAACGCACCTGTCTATCATCAAACACTATGCTCATAAAGCTTTCCGAAGAATTTATCTCTTCAATAGTCCCAATATCTCCGTTAAAAATGCCGTTACCCGTTTTTTCGCTATATATGCTCGTCCAGATAATGTCGTAATTGTTTCTTACCTGCATTACCTTGTCGCCCTCTCGGAACACCTTGTCGCGGAACTTGTATTCTTTTTTGTCATCAGACGATGGATTAAGCCTTGATTGAAGCAAAATGTTGAGGCTTTCAGTTCCCACCTCGCCCTTTCTTGTGGGCGTTATCACCTGCGTACCGTATCTTCCAATATCTCCATAGGTTCTCGGAAGTCTTACATGGCAAAGCTCTGCCACTGTATAAGCTATCTCCTTGTCCGTGCTTCTCGGTAAAAAGAAGAAATCGTTGTTTTTGACAGATAATTCGGGAAGCACTCCCGCATTTATCTTGTGTGCGTTAGTTATAATAAGGCTCTCCTGTGCCTGACGGAATATCTCTGTGAGCCTTACGGTAGAAAAGCACTCGCTGTCTATTATATCGCGCAATACATTTCCCGATCCTACTGATGGTAGCTGATCCGAATCTCCAATAATTATCAGTCTCGCTCCTGGCTTTATAGCCCCCAATAACGCGCACATAAGCGCGGTATCTATCATGGAAGCCTCATCAACTATAATTATCTGCTCGTCAAGCAAGCAATTCTCCTTTCTGCAAAATGTAAAGCTGCCCGAAGCATCATATGTCATCTCTAACAGTCTGTGAATGGTCTTTGCTTCCATTCCCGTTGCCTCCGAGAGTCTTTTTGCGGCTCTGCCCGTAGGAGCGGCAAGCGCAATATCAAATCCCATGCTGTCAAAAATTCTTATCAGCGCGCGAACTACCGTTGTTTTTCCAGTACCCGGACCTCCCGTAAGCACGGTAACTCCGTACCGCAGAGCGTCCTCAATAGCCTTTTTTTGGAGATAAGCATAGCTTATATTGCTTCTTGTCTCCTCGTTTTCAATAAATCTTCCTATATCTATAACATCGACCGAGGCGCAAAGCTTATCAAGCTGTAAGAGCTTTTGTGCAATATATCTCTCGGAAGCAAAAACACCCGCGCGGTATATCATTTCCTTGCCATCTATCTCATAAGAAATAAGCTTCCCCTCTCGCAACAGCTCCGAAATAGCCGCAAGAGTTATCTCCTCATCAACTTCAAGCAAATACGCCGCCCCCTCGGAAAGCTTTTCCTTGGGAAGGCAAACATGACCATTGAGCGTATCATTCCTTACCAAAATGTATATGATACCGCTCATAACACGATCAAAATTATTATTTGTAAAGCCGAGCCTTTCCGCCATTCCGTCAGCCTTTTCAAAGCCAATTCCATCAATTTCATTACAAAGCCTGTACGGATTTTGCCTTGCAATATCAATAGATCTGCTACCCCAACGCTTGTATATTTTAAGTGTCGTTGCAACTCCAAAATATTCGCCAAAGAACATCATGGCACTTCTGACGCCTGCCTGCTCCCTAAAGCTCTCGGATATAGAGATTGCAAGCTTTGATGATATTCCCTTTATGCTGACAATCCACTCTGGGTGGTTTTCTATCACATTAAATGTGTCCTCACCAAACTCCTCAACTATTCTCTGAGCAGTCTTAGGACCAATACCCTTTATAACTCTTGAAGCAAGATAGCGGTATATTGATTCCACATCAGCAGGCATAACTCTCTCGTATTGGCTGACAGAAAACTGTCGTCCGTATTTTGGATTGTGTATCCACTTCCCGTAAACACTCAATCTGTCGCCTTCTCCGGTCATCGGCATCAATCCAACGACCGTTATCATTTCATCATCAGAAGTAGCGAGGTCGCATATGGTATACCCGTTTTCCTCATTGTAGTAAACAATATGTTCAACAGTTCCGTCAAGACGCTCAAGTCCCTTTTCAAGGCTCGTAATCTCATCTTTTGCCACGCCCACGCCCTCCTTTCGATATATTTTTAAAAAATCAGTTAAGCTTTGCCCTCAACTTTTCTGCAAGGTCAGTCTTTTCCCAAGGAAGCTCAACATCCTCTCTGCCCATGTGTCCGTAAGCCGCCGTATTGGAATAGATTGGACGGCGAAGATCAAAACTCTTTATTATTGCCGCAGGACGCAGGTCAAACAGCTGGTTTACCGCATTTGCTATTTCCGTATCCTGTATCTTTCCCGTACCGAATGTATCTACCATTACGGAAACGGGCTTTGCAACGCCTATTGCGTACGCCACCTGAACCTCACACTTATCAGCAAGTCCTGCCGCCACTACATTCTTAGCGATATATCTTGCAGCATATGACGCGGATCTATCAACCTTTGTCGGGTCTTTACCCGAGAAAGCTCCGCCGCCATGGCGCGAATATCCTCCGTAAGTATCAACTATTATTTTTCTTCCTGTAAGTCCCGTATCCCCCGCAGGGCCACCCACAACAAATCTTCCAGTGGGATTTACATATATTTTAGTATCCTCGTCAACAAGTTCGCATGGAACTACCGCGTTAATAACATTCTTTATTATATCCTCGCGTATTTTTGAAAGCTCCACATCATCACTGTGCTGTGAAGAAATTACTATCGCATCTATTCTCGCGGGAACTCCGTCAATATATTCAACCGTCACCTGCGTTTTTCCGTCAGGACGAAGATATGCAAGCGTTCCGTTCTTTCTGACCTCGGTAAGCTTTATCGCAAGCGTGTGAGCCAATGAGATAGGCAAAGGCATGAGCTCCTTGGTTTCGTTACAAGCATATCCGAACATAAGTCCCTGGTCGCCTGCTCCCGTATCCATTCCGTCGCCATTTCCCTGCTTTGCTTCAAGCGAGCGGTCAACTCCAAGAGCTATATCAGGCGACTGCTCGTGTATGTAGCTTGAAAACTCAAAGGTGTCCGCATCAAAGCCTATTCCCTTATCCGTGTAGCCTATCTCTCTTACAGTCTTTCTCGCAACCGCTTCAAAGTCAATGTTTGCAGTTGTGGTTATCTCACCCATAACAACTACCTTATTAGTGGTACAAAAGGTCTCGCACGCAACGCGGGAAGCCTTATCCTCACTTAAAATAGCGTCAAGTATAGCATCGGAAATTTTATCGCAAACCTTGTCGGGATGTCCCTCTGTTACCGATTCAGAAGTAAAAAGCATTTTTTTCATTTTTGTTTCCTCTCTTTCATAAAAAAATCTCCGGATTTCTCCGGAGATACATTTTCTCATCTTCCGGAATTAGCACCTTACCGCTAACGGCAGGTTGCCGTGACTTCACAGGGCCTGTCCCTCCATCACTCTTGATAAGAATATTTATTATTATCACTTATATTATATCATATTATCAGCGTTTTTTCAACTGTTTATTTCAAATTTATATACTTTATGAGAAAAAAGCAAATCTTCCGCCTAAAACAAAGAATATTACACACAGTGAAGCTACCGCTATTGAACCGCTTATTATCCAAACAAGCGCAGTACGAACACGCATATTTGTGGTGTTTTTTAATATTTGTTGATTGCTGTTCCCAGTATTTTCAACGGTTTTATTTTTAAAACCATTGCGTTTTAATACAGAAGTAATAGGTTTATATAAGCACAGCGTAAGTGATGCGTTCAATATTGCCTTTACGGAATTAAATGGCAACAGCAGCGTTGGAATTAGTGTCGCTACATCTGACAGTCCAACCCCCATATAATAAGGCGTTATCAAAAGATTTGCGCCAATCATAACCGCAGTCATGGCAAACGCAGCTGAAACAAGCCCTACTACCGCTCCTGTAAGCGTCTTTTTGAATTTATATATAAGACTTGCAGTTCCAACAAAGGTAACGCTTCCCAAAACATTCATTAAAAGCCCGTAAACTCCCGTACTGCTGACCGTTATAAATTCCAACAGCGGTACTACAATAGCAACGATTATACCCGAAAGCGGACCAAAATACATTCCGCAAACGGTAATCACCACATCTTTAAAATCCAAATTCAAAAATCCAACAGGTATATGTACAAAATGCACCGCATATGCAAGTGCCGCAAACATGGCAAGAGCCACTGTTCTTTTTATTCTTTGTGTATTATCCAATCTTTTCATAAAAAATCCCCCCTTTATATAAACCAAGGGAGAAGATACATATTTTTTATATCTTCTCTCATCCGGACTTTACCGTCGGTACGGGAGTTTCACCCGTTCGGCTCTCTTGTGTCAAGAAAGTTCGCAGACTTTACTGCCGGTATGGAATTTCACCAATCCCCAAAGATAAAATTTCAAGGGCGTTGCAAATATTCATTTGCAACGCCCTTTATTTAGCTTAATTTATACTTAAAGTAAAATTATGCAATGATGGAAGCAACAACGCCGGATCCAACGGTTCTACCACCCTCACGGAT
>JAGCJD010000115.1 GCA_017648425.1 Clostridia bacterium
ATTGCGATATTGTTCTGTGCGGATATGTGCGCAGGACGAACGAGAAAAAAACACTCAAAAAGCTCGGACTTGGTAAAACATTCGCAAAGCTCTGGAGCAAGATACACTAATATCAAGGAGATACCATTAAAATGTCAAAAACAAAAAAGATTTTATTTGCCATAATATCTCTCGTTCTTATATTCTCTTTTCTGTCGCTATTCAACTACTCAGCGAAAGGAAAATTAGAGCCTCTCAAACAATGGAACGCCTCAGAAATTTCAGATAACGGCTCTCTAACCGGATATACCACCTATGAAAAAGACGGAGAAACTGTATATAAGAGCCTTGTTACCGGCGCTTACATAAAATTGTCCTTTGACGAGCAAAAATTCAACACAGTGGTCATTAACCTCAACAACGAAATAGGCGAAAAAGCAGTGGCCATGCTGTTCTATGATGCAGAATCCGAGACATTTTTGGGTAGTGAAGACTATCTCTCGTCACACATAGTTGCCGAGGGGCAAACAATAATGTTCCGTTCAAGCGAACCGCTTAAATCAGACTGCATCGCCCTCAACATTGACGGAGAATTTTCTGTAAAAGATGTAACGATGTACATGGTAAACGGTTCAAGCGCATCCTTGCAGTTGAGCTACATAGCGCTTGCAGTATTGCTGCTGACAATCGCTCTTGTTGCAATATTCGAAAGAAAACTTGGTTACTTTGGCTTTTTCGCAGATAAGATACGCAATGAAGCTGCTCTTTTACGAGAGTTACGAGAAGGCAAAAAGCTTGCATACATTTTGCATATAGCTGCTGTTGTATCGTCTTTATTGCTCGCTTTGTCAATAGCTGTTCTTATCTCCATAAGCCACTATTCGATCGCTGCAATATTCGTAATATTCTTCTTGGCAGTAATAGCCGTTGCGCTTCAACTTGCAGATAGAATAAGCTCAGGGCGCGGCGCAGGCGCAGCTAAGCTGTTTCTTGTGGTATCACTTCTTGTCGGTATAATGATGTCATATACATCTCCCGCTTCCACACACACCTCGTGGGACGACGAGATACATCTCAGACACGCATATGAAGCGTCTAATATATTTGAAAGCGAAACAACTATTGCAAAATACAAGATGTTCTCTCACAACTACAGAGTATCGGAGTATCTATCAAATCCCACGACATTCGCAAAGACCATTGCCGAGGAAAATGAAATTTCCGCGGTATATGATTTTGAAAGTGTCAACTCCTATACGCTCATAAGCTATGCTCCAATGATAGCGGTAAATTTGCTTGCTTCCGCCTTCAGCGTTGACCTTGCAAAAATCATTGTGCTTTGCAGATTGGCAAATCTCTTTGCTTATGCGTTTATCTGCTATATAGGCATAAAGAAGCTTCGCGGTGGCGCATTCATTTTCTCAGCAGTCTGTCTGTTGCCATCTGTCCTCTATCTTTCATGTTCTATTGGATACGACTTCTGGTTGACCGCTTGGTTGGTTTATGGCTTTGCCTATATTATTTCAGAGCTACAGCAACCTGATAAAAAGATACAGACAAAAGATGTAATAAAGATATTACTCGCATTCTTTATCGGTTGTAGCGCAAAAGCGATCTACTGCTTGATGATGCTTCCCTTAATGTTCTTGGGAAAGGATAAATTTCCAACTCCCAAGCATGCAAAGCGTTTCCGCCTATTCGTCGTGCTTACGATCGTGCTTATAGCAGCTATCCTCATAGTTCCGGGGCTTCTGTTCTTTGATCTTTATTCAGATTCCCGTGGTGGCTCTGATGTCAGCTCATACGGTCAGATATCGTATATTCTTTCCAATCCGTTAGAATACGCCTCAACGCTTTTGCGCCATCTAGGAAATTACTGCTCTATCGCAAGATTCAACGAATACAACTCCACATACGGATTTATAGACGGATATGAAGGAAGCGGAAGTATGTTCTTCGGAACTATCGCAACAGCTATAATTATGCTGTGTATATTCACCGATCGCAAAAAGGACGAGCTTTACGAATCACGCCGTATGCAAATAATGCGATGGGTAGTGCTAATGACCTGCTTCATACAAGTAGTATTCATTGTAACCTCGATGTATATAGGGTTTACCGCCGTAGGCTGGCGCCAGATAGTCGGAACTCAGTTCAGGTATCTGTTCCCTCTTATGTGCCCGCTGTTTTTCTTCATGCGTCCAAAACGCTCATTGAACTATTTCGGAACAAAAAGCTATGAGGCTTGGGTGTTTGGAGGACTTGCGTTCAATTTGTTTATTGGATATCTGCTGACCTATCTTATATACATTTAACAGCACATGAAGAATAATAATCTCAAAAAAAACATGCTATGGAATGCGGCGGGAAATTTAATATATCTCGTTTGCCAATGGCTGATAACAATATTTGTTGCGAATATAGGTAGCTTTGCGGACGCAGGTCTGCTTTCCATCGCCATGTCCATAAGCGCAACCTTTCAAACTATCGCAATGTTTGGAATACGAAACTTTCAAGTGTCCGACATTGAAAACAAATACTCAAACACATGCTATGTAACCCTGCGTATATTCACCTGCGGTGCTGCTATGTTGCTTTGTATGGCATTTTCTCTGGTTACAGGATACCGCTCCGAAGAGCTTTTGTGTGTTTTCCTGTTTATGCTATTCAGACTGTCCGAGAACTTTTCAGATGTACTTCACGGCATAGCTCAAAAAAATGACAGATTGGACATTGCTGGAAAATCATACACAATAAAAGGGATAGGATGTCTTGCAGCTTTCCTAATTACATTTAAGTTAAGCTCCTCTCTCTCTCTCTCGCTTTTGTTCATGGCGCTTATTTCGTGGCTTTTCACGATAGTGTATGACATAACAATAGTAAAACGCCTTGACGATTTCAAGCTTTTAAGCGCATCAGAAAAATGGTTTTCGCTAGCGCAAAACACGCTTCCGCTTTGTATATATTTATTCCTTAACATAGCAATATCCACCATTCCAAAGCTCATTCTTGAGCAACACTCTGGAAACGAGATTCTTGGAATATACTCGTCCATTTTTGCTCCCGCGCTTCTTATAGCGTCTGCCGCAAGCTATCTCTACACTCCGTTTGTACCGTATTTTGCGGAAGCATATGCAAAAAAGGATGCCGCCTCGTTCACAAAGATGTTTTTAAAAATAACCGCCGCAATAGCGGCAGTTGCCGCCGTAATGCTTGTAGCAGCAGCATTCCTCGGCGACTTCGCCCTTAAAATTCTGTTTGGCGAAAAAATACTTGCTTACTCATACCTGCTCATTCCCATACTCATAGCGATATTCGCAAACGCAATATTTACATTTCTTTGCACAGTGTGCGTGGTGCTTCGCGATTTTGTTGGACTTTTGGTTGCGTGCTCGGCGGGAATACTCTCCGAGATACTCATAACAAAAAACTGGATAGAGCAGTCAGGCGTCAACGCAACGAACTACGGATATATAGTAGCTTCATGCATAGGTGCCGCAATTCTTCTGTTCCGTATGCTTTGGATACTGTACGGAAAGCGTAAAAAAGGAGTTTAACATGAAAGAACTTCATACCTTTGTTGTCTGCGCGTATAAAGAAAGCGCATATCTTGACGATTGCGTAAGATCCCTTACAGAGCAAACAGTCAAGTCAAATATCGTAATAGCGACCTCCACGCCCTGCGACCACATAAACCAAATTGCAGAAAAATACGGTGTTGAGGTGTTCGTGAACAACGGCGAGGCTGGAATAACGGGAGATTGGAATTTTGGAATGTCTCTTTCCAAAACACCGTATGTCACTATCGCCCATCAGGACGACATCTACGAGCCCGACTTTACCAAAACGGTCGTAACGAATATGCAAAAGCGCAAAAAGGCGCTCATATCGTTCACCGATTATTACGAGATAAAGAACGGCAATCGCATAGACGACAGCGCAGTAATAAAAATAAAACGCCTTATGAATAAGGTCATTAAAATATTCCCTAGCTGGAAATTCGCCCGCAGATTTGTTCTTGCGCTCGGCAACTCTATTTGCTGCCCCGCTGTTACATATTCAAGCCAAGCGATAAAGGATTTCAAATTTGATTCAGCCTTCCGCTTTGCCTGCGACTGGGACGCGTGGGAACGAATAGGCAGACAAAAAGGAAGCTTCGTTTATCTCTCCGCTCCCCTTATGGGACACAGAATACATGAGGATTCCGAAACGAGCAAGATAATGGCAGACGGCTTACGAAAGAAAGAGGAATATACAATGTTCCGCCGCTTCTGGCCTAAATTCATAGCAAAAAAATTGACAAAGTCATACGCAAAGGGCGCAGAAAACAATAATGTGTAAA
>JAGCJD010000116.1 GCA_017648425.1 Clostridia bacterium
AGGCATCTTTATGTTTGCAACGACATTACCGCTTATATCGCAAATAGCCAGAGAGGTAGTATAATTGCTTGTGTCTATTCCTACAAAGCAAGGCTTCATTTTGCCTCAAGCTCCTGCTTTACGGAATGGAGTATTCCGTTAATAAACGGACGCGCCTTGTCATCATCAAATTTTTTACATATCTCAATAGCCTCGTTTATTGATACAGTATAGGGTACATCCTCATACAGCATTTCGTAAACGCACATACGAAGCACCGAGCGCGAAAGCCTTGACATTCTGTCAGTACGCCAACCGTTTGAATGCTTTCCTATAAGGCTGTCGATCTCCTCAGTTTTTTCGTATATTCCAAAATAAACTCTCTTTATGTAGTCGTTTTCGGGAAGCTCTCTGTCCTCAACGGCAAGTGAAAAAATACCGTTTATATCCTCATCTGCTTTAAACTCTGTTTCGAACAACAAGCCAACGAGTATCTCTCGCGCTTCTCTCCTGCTAAGCTTTGCCATAAATCTTAATTTCCTCAAAAAATTGAGGTCCTTTCGCCAAATGATTAAAAGTTTTTAAAAACGCGGGCAAATTTACCCATATTACATATTATTATATAACTAATCTTATATTATGTCAAGTAAAAAAGTGAATATTTCAATATTTATTCACTTTTATATACAAAAAAAGCGGTAAAATTACCGCTTTTCAGTATTGTCACTTTTCATCAAAATTTATTCTTTCTTCCTCTATCACCAATGGCCTGTTCATAATGCGCGCATTCATGCTCATTATGTATTCACCCAAAAAGCCAAGGAAGAACAACACAAGTCCGCCAACGAACACTGTCGTAAGGATTATTGCGGCAGTTCCAGTTGTAAAGAAGTAGTCGGGATTGATTATTTTCAGTATAAGACACGCAATCGCGCCCAGCACACTTCCACCGCACATTCCCATTCCAAGGAAGGACGCCGCCCTCACTCCGAATTTCGTATAAGATGTAAACGAAAGCATTGCGGCATCATAAAGACTTGCAAAATTATTGCTGGTCTTTCCTGCTCTGCGCTTAGCCTGCTCGTACTCGATCTTTTTTATCTTAGGTCCAAGCTCTGCAACTATTCCCCTGATAAACGGAGTTGGATCGCCAAGATTTCTGAGAACCTCTATAAAGCTCTTATCGTACAAGCCAAATCCCGTAAAATGCTCTATCTGCTCGACCTTTGAAAGCTTTCTGATAGTCTTATAATAAATGCTCCTCAAAGCATACATTATCTTGCTTTCCTTGCTCGAAGTCTTTACCGCACAGACTATTTTGTATCCTTTTTCCCACTCTTCTATGAATTTTGGTATCATTTCTACTGGATCTTGAAAGTCACAGCAAACGCTTATCGTACAATCTCCCGTCGTCTGGCACAATCCGTAATACGGCGAATTGAACTGTCCGAAATTCTTTGAATTGAATATAGCCTTTATTTTATTGTTTTTTAAACATATGTCACGCAGCTTTTCTCTTGTACTATCAAGCGAACAATTATCTATAAAAACTATTTCGTAGTCGTACTTTTCAAGCTTTGTAAGCTCGGACACGAGCGCCTCGCTCATTGGAACAACATTCTCTTCCTCATTATAGCAAGGAACCATTATGCTTATCTTTTTCACTTTTTTAAATTCTCCTTTCGGATATACCAATCTATCGTCCGCGATATTCCAGTTTCAAAATCCACAAATGGTACAAAGCCGGTATCCCTCTCTAGTTCTTGGGTATCCGCACACAAAAGCATCACCTGCTCACTTGAATACGGTATTTCTCCAAAACCGAGTTCTGCCTCGGGGTTGATCTTATCTTTTATAACCTCTATATATTCACGCAAGGGACGGGCATTTCCGCTCCCAAGGCAGTAAATTCCGCCGTCCTTACCACAAAAAGCAAGCTCCGTCATAGCCTTTGGGGTATCGCCCTAATTCATATAATCCGATTTCTGCTCTCATGGGGTAAATGACGGTCTTTCGCCGTTCAATAGCTTTATTATAGTTGACATAACAAGCGATCTTTCGCCATCAAATTCCCCATAAACGCTTAAAATACGCGTCCATATGTGCTTTATTCCAAGCTCCTGACAAAGCTTACGGCTCATTTGTCCCGCGCACAGCTTTGCTATTCCGTATCCATTTTCGGGAAATGTCGGCGTATTAGAGCAAAGCTTTTCTGTTGCTCTTCCGTATTCCGCCTGAGAGCCTGCGCCTACGAAAACGCCACACCCTGAGCGATGCGCAAGACGCACGGCATCAAGTGTATATCGCACATTGGTGTTTTGTAAGTACATATCGTTTCTTGAAGCGCCTGTTGTACCGTCCCATGCAAGATGGAAAAACATATCGTGCTTTTCCCCAAGAGTAAGTTCGTTCATTTTGTCAAGCGGACAATCTATTTTTTGAACACGGGCATCATCAGGAATATTTTTGCTTCTCTCAGAGCTCGCTCTGCAAAGCACTGTAACACTTATATCGCGCGACAACAGCTCGTTTATAAGCGCCATTCCGACAGCGCCTGTCGCTCCCGTTATTACCGCCCTCATAAATATACCTCCAACCGTTATACCAAAAATCAGCGTCTAGGTAACTTGACGCTGATTTTTGAAATTATTTTATCCAATCACTGTCCTTGGAAAATCTTTCTATCTGAGCGTCCATGCATTCGGCTACATTATTTCCGTCACGCATGCACTTTGACCATTCGACAGTTGCCGATATCGCCATTGGCAGATCCCATACGGGCTTCCAGCCGAATACGCTCTTTAATTTCGAGCAATCAAGCTTTAAGAAATTCGCCTCATGAGGTCCTCCGTCATAGCGGTTCTCCCATTTGACACCCTCTCCCCACTCGTCACAGAAAAGATCAACTAACGCGCCTGTTTTAAAGCAATCTCTGTCATCAGGTCCTACATTGTAGTATCCTGCATATTTTGCGTCCTCATACTGCATTTGAGCTATCATAAGATACGATGTGACAGGTTCAAGAACATGCTGATACGGACGCGTTGAATGAGGATTTCTAACTATTATAGTGTCCCCTGCAAGAGCTGCTCTTACGCAGTCGGGAATAATTCTGTCGTTAGCAAAATCTCCGCCACCTATAACATTTCCCGCACGAGCAGTAGATATTGCAGTCACACTGTCGCCAAAAAACGAATTTTTATAGCTGTGAGTAACGAGCTCCGAGCACGATTTGCTGTTTGAATACGGATCAAATCCGTCAAGAGGATCGTTCTCGCGGTATCCCCATTCCCATTCGTTATTCAGATACACCTTATCGGTAGTAACATTCAAAAAGGATCTCACACAATTTGAAAGCCTTACGCATTCAAGTATATTCACTGTTCCCAAAACATTAGTTTCATATGTGAATTTGGGATCTTTATAACTATCTCTTACTATCGGTTGAGCGGCAAGATGCAAAACTATCTCGGGCTGAGCCTTGTCAAAGCACTCCCTTAACTTCTCAAAATCCCTTATATCTCCTATAACGGAGTTCATTCCGTCACCTATTCCCGCCAAATCAAAGAGCGATGGGCTGGTGGGCGCTTCAAGAGAATATCCCGTAACGACCGCTCCCGCATTAACTAAGATACGGCACAGCCACGAGCCCTTAAATCCCGTATGTCCTGTAACTAAAACTCTTTTCCCTCTAAAAAAATTCAGATCAAGCATCAGTCTTCCCAGCGTTTCCACGGAGCATCTCCGCTATTCCATATTTTTTCCAGATTATCCTTGTCCTTTTGCATATCCATACACTGCCAAAATCCGCTGTGTCTGAACGCCATGAGCTGTCCCTCGTCAGCAAGCTTTTCAAGAGGATAACGCTCGAAAGAAATATTATCTCCCTCAATGTAGTCTAACACCTTGGGATCAAGAACCATAAATCCTCCGTTTATCGGATTGCCGTCAACATCTCTTTTTTCTCTGAACGAGGATACGCTGTTATCCTTTCCAAGACCTATTACGCCAAAGCGCTGTCCTGCATTTACAACGGTCATTGTCGCAAGCTTTCCGTGAGATTTATGGAATTTCACGAGCTCGTCAATATTGACATTGGACAAGCCATCGCCATATGTCATGAGGAAAGGCTCGTCATCAAGATATTTTTTAATTCGCTTTATGCGTCCACCTGTCATAGTGTTAAGTCCAGTATCTGCTACGGTGACCTTCCACTGCTCGGTATAGGTCTTATGGACCTTCATTTTGTTGGTGCTGTTAGTAAAGTCAAATGTAACATCGGACGCGTGTAAAAAATAATTGCTAAAAAAGTCCTTTATTATCTGTTGCTTGTATCCACAGCAAATTATAAACTCATTAAATCCGTAAGATGAGTAATATTTCATTATGTGCCAGAGAATTGGCATTCCGCCGACCTCTATCATGGGCTTGGGTTTAAGATGTGATTCCTCGGATATTCTCGTTCCAAAGCCTCCAGCGAGTATTACGACCTTCATTTTACGAAATCCTTTCTTTAAATTAATGCGATAAAAATTCACTTGGTCAAATATGATATACACATACGCTGTAAATTATATCACAACAACTCGACTTTGTCAACCGAAACAGTAAATTTTGTCGATATACTACACAAATATATTATAATTTATGAATTTGAAGTAGCTTCGGCTTCGGTAAGTGACATATCATTTTTAGAGAACAAGCCCTCAAAATTTCCCGGGAAATATATAGTCTTATCAAAAAGCTTATCGCCCGCAGAAAGTTTTTTTCTTCCCGCCTTGCCAATCGCTATGATCTCCTTATTTGGAGGATAACACAAAAGCACTCCCAGAACGGGCTTTCCGCGTCTGACCTTGTAATTATTCCGCGTTACGGGAACACTTTTATATTTTGTTGCAAGACTTCTTGTTTGCTCTGAGGACAGCATCTCGCTTGGAACACTTACTATCTGTGAGACCATTCCGTTCTGAATTGTAAGCGTACTGCCTTTTTTGGTAGCCGACCAAAGCTTTACGGCATACGCATAATTTTTACACTCAAAAAGAAGATCATACTTTTTACCTCTGTTTGGTGAAAAGCAGACAAATTTATGCAGTTTACGAACGCGAAATCCCGATCGTGTCGCAATACGCACGACACGCGAAAGCATTCGCTTTCGTTTGTACGCGATGAGTATATAAGGAAAAAGCGCAAGCAGGGCCACAAGCGCGACCAAAGCAAAAAAAATCATTTCGGCATCCTTTCATTTATTGGTTTTGAGCCACAAGTCTAAGGTCAATCTTGTCAAACAATCCTATCGGATAAATGCGCGCCAGCTCGTTGACAGCGCTTTCAGAATACCTTTCGCCAATAGCAACGGGAGTGGCAAAGCATTTTCCAAACGCACAAGCGCAGGTATCTTTTATATCGGAGGCGTCATGTTTATCGTTAACACATATGTAAACACGCGCTGAAAGACCTCTGAGCGAAAGATATTTTATAAGCTCGCGAGCATAGGACAGATTGCTCTCGGTGTCCAAATACAATTGTATTTTTTCTCCGTTTTTTAAATAAATATATTCGCAAATAATTTGAGATAATAGTTGATTTAATTCATCTTTATTACATTTTTCGCCATTTACAATCTTTTTTATTGCACATTCGGCAGCATATCTGTTCGGATATGCGAAATCACTTGTATGAAAAAAAGCATATATGCTGTTAATATTTGATTTTACCATGTGTTTTGTCGCATCGTCAAGGCATGTCACATCAAAACTTAAAACATGGTTTATTGACAATAAATTTAGCGTTTTTTTGTTTTTTTCGTCACTATATATTTTTTTATATCCCGAGAATATATAATTTGATTTTTCAACATACCTTTCCGTATATTCAAAACCGTACTTTTTAGCATTATATTCTCTCCAAGCAGGAGCCGCATCAAAGCAGTCTATACTGTGTCCAAGCGTTTTTTCAAGCTCATGCAAAAACTGCTCCGCAACCGAATTCCCATTAAGAAGCGGATATGCTGACAGCCACTCTCTGAAGCACTCAAAATCAGATGCCGCTCCGTTAATATATTTCTCATCGCTACCAAGCAGCCTCATTGTATCCATTATCTGCGCGCTCACAAGCACCGACCATAAGTTTTCCAAACTATCACCTCTTTCCGTCTATTATATCAAATTTGTGTGTTTTTTTCAATAGAACAAGCAAATTTATTTAAATTTTTATATATAAATATTTTTTATATATATAGACATTCCGTTTATTTTGTGGTATAATGTATAATAACTTTCGTCTGTTTGTGAGGTTTGGTATGCAAATCAAAGTGCTGTGCCCATATTCTTTTGGAGCAAATACATATTTGATCCACTCAGGCTCTTGCGCGTATGTTGTTGACCCTGCCGTTTCGGTAGCCGCAATAACGAGCGCCGCTGCTGAGCTTGATGTTTGCATTAAAGGCATACTGCTTACACACGGTCATTTTGACCATACCATTTCGCTCGACACTTTAAGAAAGGCTCTCGACATACCTGCCTTTATTCACGAGGAAGACGCTGTAATGCTCACGGACGGAAGAAAAAACGCATATTATGATTTTTACGGTAAGGAGTGCAAATATTCACCCGCCGAAAATATTTTTTCCGACAACGATATGATAACAGTCGGGGACGAGAAAATAAGGATTATCCACACGCCCGGGCATTCGGGAGGAAGCGTTTGCATGCTTGCGGACGAATTTATGATAACGGGAGATACGCTGTTTGCAGAAAGCATTGGCAGATGCGATTTGTGGAGTGGAAGTCAGGCTCTTATGAAAAGCTCACTTGAACGGCTGAGGACATTCTCTCCAAATCTTACTATCTACCCCGGGCATGGAATGCCGTCATCTCTCGGCAACGCGCTTGACAACTCACTCTATTACCTTTAACGGAACGAAAGGATACAAAAAACATGGATCATTCAACACTTGCAGAATTACTTTTCCCAAATGTCACAAAATCTCCAGCAGATCTTGATGCAGAGTTTCCCACGCGTTCTCTTCCCGAGGGCGCAAAGGTCACACGATTTGCCCCAAGCCCCACGGGATTTGTACACTTCGGTGGTCTGTTCCCTACAACTGTTGCCGAGCGTCTTGCTCACCAAAGCGGCGGAGTTCTCTATTTGAGAATTGAGGATACAGACGCACGCCGCGAAGTGCCGGGCGCTGCCGAGGGACTTATAAAAACTCTTTCGAGATATGGAATTGACTTTGACGAGGGTGCAGTTCTCAACGCTGACGGAAAGGTCTGCGACAAGGGAAATTACGGTCCATACAAGCAAAGCCTCAGAGGCGATATATATCATGTTTATGCAAAGCAACTCGTAGCCGAGGGTAAGGCGTACCCTTGCTTTACGGAAGCTGATGAGCTTGAAGAAATACTTTCCGTAAACAAAAAAGAGGAGCTCAAAAACACCGATTGGCAGGCGCAGGCGGAAGCAAGACGCGCCGATATGCTTAAAGCTCGTCAAATAACGCTTGACGAGGTAAAGAGCAATCTTGAAAGCGGAAATCCATTCGTTTTAAGAATACTTGCAGACGGAGATCCCGAGCGAAAGATAAAATTCACAGACCTTGTAAAGGGTGGCATGGAGATTCCCGAAAATGACGAGGACTTTGTTCTTCTCAAATCGGACGGAATACCGACCTATCACTTTGCTCACGCGGTTGACGATCATCTTATGGGAACTACTCATGTAGTACGAGGCGAAGAATGGTTACCAAGCCTTGCAAAGCATCTTCAACTTTTCAGATATCTTGGATTTAAAGCGCCTAAATATCTGCATATAGCGCAGATAATGCGACTTGATGAAAACGGAAACAAGAAAAAGCTTTCCAAGCGTGATATGGGCGCTAATATGGACGATTACACATCAATGGGATATTGTCCTGAGGCAGTGTGCGAATATGTCATGACACTTCTCAATTCCAATTACGAGGAATGGAGAATGCAAAATCCTGAAAAATCGTACAAGGAATTCCCATTCAATATAAAAAAGATGTCCGTTTCGGGCTGCCTGTTCGACTTTGACAAGCTTAACGATGTTTCAAAGAATGTCATTTCCAGAATGGACACGCAAAAGGTCACAGAGTCTGTGACTGAATGGGCGTTGGAATTTGACAGAACGTTTGGAGAGCTTTTGCTGTCTAACAAGCAGACGTCTCTTTCGATATTCGCAATAGGCA